>NZ_JBEXLR010000021.1:24869-73885 GCF_040610095.1 Micromonospora sp. NPDC004540 | reverse complement strand
CGGGCGGGCGCCTCGGGCGCGGGTCTCGGCCACCGCTGGTCACCGCCCCAGGGCGGTGACCAGCGCCTTTCCGAATTCGCTCAGCGCGCGCAGCGCCACGAGGGTCAGCGCGAGGCCCGGGATCCGGGGCCGGCTGTAGGTGTTGATCAGCCGGTACCAGACCCGCAGGCCGGCGACGCGGCGCCGGCTGATGTTGTCGGCGTGCCGGTGGAACCGGACGACCGGGTGGGCCAGGTGCACGAGGGCCACCCCGCCGGCGAGGGCGCGCAGGACCAGCTCGACGTCCACCTTGATGGGCGTGTTCTCGTCGTAGCCGCCGATGCCGGTGAGCACCGACCGCTCGATCGACATGCCGGAGTGCTTGAACGGCAGGCGCGGACGGCTCAGCACCGCCCACAGCATCCGCCGCGGCGACCGGTAGGCCGGCAGCCGGATGACCCGGCCGCCGGTGGCGGTGAGTTCCTCGTAGTCGGTGTAGACCCAGCGGGCACCGGTGCGCTGGAGGACCTCGTGGATGCGGGCGAGGCCGTCCGGGGCGAACTCGTCGTCGGAGTCCAGCACGGTGACGTAGCGGCCGCGGGCCACCTTGAGCGCGGTGTTGCGGGCCGCGCTGATCCCCGAGGGGCGCTGGCGGACCAGCCGGATCCGCTCGTCGGCGAGGAGGCCGGCCGCCGCCAGCCCCTCCTGGACCGGCACCGTCGAACCGTCGTCGACGATGACCACCTCGTAGTCGTCGAACGTGCCGTCGAGGACGCTGCGGACGGACTTGACCAGCAGGGCCGGCCGGTTCCGGACGGCGATGCAGACGGAGATGGCCGGGGTCGTCGGGGGCGCCGCAACGGCGTACGGGTCGACGGCCGGCTGCGCCGGAGTGTGCGGTAGGGGCGGACGCGGAACGGCGTCACCCAGCGGCTGCGGCGGGGCGGCGGGCGAGGCGGCCATCATGGACGGCGGTGACGTGCCGCGGCCGTGGTCGGCGTGACCGCCCGGCCCCCTGTCGGCGTGCGATCTCGTGTTCCCATGTCTGGCGCCACCCCCGTGTGCGTCTGTCATAGCGAGGTCGGGTCGACCGGTCCATACCGGACGACCACTCCGGTGAGACACTCTACGGTCACGGCCTGTTGCCAGGCATCAGGATTGTACGCAGGCGCGCCCGTGTCCTGGAACCACCGGACGGGTGGGTCTCATCTCCCGGGGTCGTCGCCCCGGGTCGCCGTCGCCGGGCCGTCCGGGCCGGGCCTGCGCACCCGTCTCGCCAGCGCGAGGATGTCGTCGGTGGCGAGGATGTCGGTGTCGCGGTCGCGGACGTCCGAGGGATCGCGGACCACCGGGAGCATGGCCGTGGCGGCGTTGTAGAGCGACGCCTCCGCCTCGCGCGAGCGGCGCCACGACCACCAGGCCAGGCCGACGATCGTCCACAGCAGAGCCGGCAGCAGCGGATCCTCGAACGCCGGCGACAGGAAGGCGACGAGGACGGCGAAGAGCATCGCGCCGATCCCCCAGACCACCGCCGCCGACGGCGGGCCCCGGTGGCTGGCCGTGCGGGCCGGCCGGCGGGTCGCCCGCAGCAGCGGCCGCGTCACGAAGAACAGCCAGACGAGGAACGCGATGAGCCCGAGGACGCCGCTCTCCATCACCAGGTGCAGCCAGAACGAGTCGATCTGCACGGCCTGGAAGCCGTAGCGGCGGAAGCCCTCCGGCCCGAACTTCGGGTTCTTGTGCCAGTCGGGGTTGTTCTTCTCCGCGACCACGCCGCCGAACTGGCCGATGCCGAAGCCGAGCAGCGGCTGCCGGGGCAGGATGTCGGCGGCCTGCTGGAGGTAGAGCACCCGGATCTCGCGTACCGGCGCCGGCGAGGGCGTGGGGGTGGCGGCGTTCGACGGCCGGGCGGAGCCCGACGGGCGGGCCGTCGCGGACGGCGGGCGGCCGGAGGTCGACGGGCGGGCGGTGGCCGACGGCGGCCGGGCGGACGCCGACGGGCCGGCGGCCTGCGACGGCGGCCGGGCGGAGGCCGACGGCGCGGTCGGGGTGGCCCGGTGTTCGCTGCCGGCCGGGTGGTGGAAGCCGGAGAAGGCGTTGCCGATCCGGCGCTCCCACTCGGCCCGGTTGTCGGGCCGGGCCGCGATCTGCGCCACCGTGCAGAGCACCAGGATCAGGCAGACCGTGAGGACCCGCCGGGCGCTGCCCCGGACCAGGACGGCGATGACCACGGCGGCGGCGAGGACGCCCAGCAGCGACTCCCGGGACTGGCTCGCGGACAGTGCCAGCGCCACCACCCCGGCCACCGCCCACCAGGCGAAGCGGACCCGCGGGTGCACCGCCACCCAGGCGATGAAGCCCAGCAGGGTGAGCCCGAGCAGGTGCCCCAGGTGGTTCGGGTGCGGTTGCAGGCCCTGCGCCCGGCTCTGCCCGGCCCAGGTCAGGTCGACCCAGCCGAGCGCCCGGTACGCCGGCGTCCCGACCACCATCTGCACGAGCGCGAGCAGCACGTTCAGCCCGACGACGGCGGCCACCACGAGCAGCAGCCGGCGGACCTGCTCCGGCCGGAGGTCGGCCGCGCGCAGGGCGTAGAAGACCAGCACGCCCCGGAAGTAGACGAAGAGCGCCTGGCCCATGAGGCTCATCGAGGAGTCGTTGACCAGGCCGGCGAGCACCATGACCAGGCCGAGCACGACCAGCGCGAGATCGGCCGCGGTGCGGAACCGCCGCCACAGCCGGTCCACCACGATCTTCACGGCGGTGAGCGCCGCCAGCACCGCGTAGAGGCCGGTCTTGAGCTGCTTGGGCCACTGCGCGGCGGTGTCCAGGTTGACCCGGGGGTCGGCGCTGGTGGGTCCGGTGAGGACCTGCGCCCAGGTCTCGAAGAGCACGTGCACGAGCAGCGCCCCGACCGCCACCACGATGGCGATCGAGAGCAGGTGTGACAGCCGGGACGAGCGGGGGTCGCCGACGGGACGCCGGGTGACCGGGGTCGCGGCGTCCGCGCTCACCCGCGCCGCCGGACCAGCGCCGCGACCAGCAGCGCGAGCACGAGCACCAGCGCGGTGCCGGCGCCGGCCAGCAGCCACCGGGCCCACTGCGGCGCCTCGGCCGCCTCGGTGCCGCCCTCCAACTGCTGCCGGTTGGCGGCGTTCTGCCGGTACGCCTCGGCCATCCGGTTCTCCGGCGCCCCCTCGGCGACCGTGGCGAGCCGCTCGACGGCGGCCGGGAACCGGCCGGTGAAGTACGCGTCGAGGCCCTCGCGGTAGAGCTTGTCGGAGTCGCCGAGGCCGGGGGTCACGTTGGCGCCGCTCAGCAGCTCCGTGAAGGCCGCCGGGGGCAGCACCACGCGGTTCGCCCGGTCCGGGCGGGCGAGGTCCTGGTCGAGCATGCCGATCACGCGCCCGGCCGTGTCGACGGCGATGCCGCCGTAGGAGGTGCCACCGATGTCGTCGGCGAGGCGCCACATCGACGCCGCGCCCCGCCGGCCGGTGCCGGCGATCCTGACCTCCTTGGCCCGGGGCAGGTAGGTGGCGACGCGGGGGTCGGTGTCGTCGGCGCCGAAGCCGAGGATCAGCAGCTTGCCGCTCTCGGTGACCGCGGCGCCCGGGTTCAGCTCCACGGCCGGCAGGTTGCTCCGGTCGAGCTTGACGAGCGCGACGTTGCCCGTCGCGGCCGTCTGCGCCGCGACCACCCGGGCCGGCACGGCCTTGTCCTCGGTGATGTTGCCCTTGGCCTCGGTGAGCTGGGCGTACAGCTGGCTGCTCGGCTCGGTGCCCGGGTCGACGCCGGTGAACAGGGTCTTCTCCAGGTTGGCCGTGATGTAGCCCTGGACCTGGGCGGCGGTGAGCCTGCCCTCGCGGACCATCATCCGGGCCGCCCCGTCGAGCGCGATCCGCCGCGCGAACTCCTCGTCCGGCTTGACGCAGGAGCTGCTGGTCAGGACGTGGCCGTCCCCCTTGACGACGAACCCGGTGCACCGCCGGTTGAAGACGATCGGCGCGGCCCGTAGCGGCGCCTTGCTGACCTTGTCGCGCAGGTAACCGGTGAAGACGGCCTCGAAGAAGACCAGCGACGGGCCGGCGACGGCCACGGCCCGCTCCTGCGGGCTGGACGGCGGGAACTGGCTCCACGGCGTCAGGCCGGGGTCCGCCGGGGCGGCGGTCGGGAAGGCGTCGACCGGGGCCGGCGTGCCCGGGTCGTCGCCGCCGCCGGCCGCGGTCACGCCCACCCCGCCGACCGCCGCGACGATGCCGAGCGCGAGCGCGGCGACGGCGAGCCAGAGCGCGGCCCCCCGCCCCGCGCCGCGGGCGCCGGACTCGGTGGGCTGGATCCGGCGTACGGGCTGGTGGAACGGGTCGGCGGGCGGGACCGAGACGGGCATCGCGACCGGGGCGGGCGAGGTCGGCACCGGCTCCGGGGCCGGCTGCTGCGGCGCGACGGCCTGCTGCGGCACCGGGGTCTGCTGCGGCGGAATCGCGCCCTGCTGCTGCGGCACGGCGGCGTGCATGGCCCACGGCAGCTGCGGGGGGCCGGAGGTGGGGCTCGGTGAGATCGGCGCCGCGGAGACCTGCCGCGGCGGCTCGGTGACCGTGCCGGCGGCCGGAATCAGGATGTCCGCCTGCGCCTCCGCCGGGTGCAGGTCCATGCCGAGGTTCTGGAACAGGCGCTGCGCGCCCATCCCCTCCTCCGCGGGGTACGCCACCCATGGCCGCGGGCCGGCGAAGTCGGCGTTGACGTAGCGCAGTCCACCTTGGGCGTGGGCCATCGCGTTCGCGGCGTTCGCGAACGCCTCCCGCCACGGCTGGTCCGTCGCCGCGGCGCCGTCGAGCACCGCCACGGTCACCAGCCGGTCCTGCCCGTCGATGGCCCACCACGCCGTGCCCACCTGGCAGACGCCGAGCGCCTCGGTGAACCTGTACGGACCAACCGGCTGCATCCCACGACTCCTCTGCTCACCCGCCGTGCGGATAGTACAGAGACCACGCCCGCGACTCTGCCCTCCGGTCACCGCCCGCCCGCAGGACGGAAGGCCACCGCGGCACCGACATCCGGCCCACCGGCGCCGACCAGCCAGGACCTCTGGTCGCATGTGGACCGTGCCCCCGTCGGCGGCCGCCGGCGCCGGGTCGGCGGCCGGCGACAGGCCGGAGGTTGCGCTCTGAAAGTTTTCATGCATAGAGTCAGGCCGTGAATGAAAGCGGCGCGGCACCCACCGACCGCCTGCTCGACCTCTTCCACGGCGTCCGGCTCACACCGACCCAGCGCCGGATCGCGCACTGCCTGGTCCAGCAGGCGGGCGCGGCGGCGTACCTGTCCGCGGCGGAGGTGGCCGAGCTGGCCGGGGTCAGCCAGCCGTCGGTGACCCGGTTCGCCATGGCGCTCGGGCACGACGGCTACCCCGCGCTGCGCCGCCGGGTGCGCGAACTGACCACCACCGGGGCCGCCGACCCGGTCGACGCCGGCAACGCCCTCCAGCGGGCGGTCCACGCCGAGATGGGCAACCTCGACCGGCTCGCCGGGCAACTCGCCGACGCGGGCCGGATCGCCGAGGTGGGCAGGCTGCTCGCGGCCAGCCGCCCGCTGCCGGTGCTCGGGCTGCGCGCCGCCGCTCCCCTCGCGGCGTACTTCGCGTACTTCGCCGCGAAGGTGCACCCGGACGTGCGGGTCCTCGACGACGGCGGCAGCCTCCTCGCCGACCGGCTCGAACAGGCCGCCGCGGCCGGGGCGGGCGCGCTGCTCGCCTTCGTGCTGCCCCGCTACCCCCGGGAGACCCTGGACGCGCTGCGCGAGGCCCGGGACGCCGGGCTGACCGTCGTGGCCATCACCGACTCCCCGGTGAGCCCGGCCACCGATCACGCCGAGGTGGTGCTCCCCGCCGCCGTCGGCACCGACCTGGTCTTCGACCTGCACACCGCCCCCATGACCCTGGCCATGGTGGTGCTCCATGCGATCTGCGACGCCACCCCCGCCGAAACCCAGGCCCGGCTCGAGGCGTTCGAGTCGTCCGCCACCCGTCGTCAGTTGTTCCTCGGCTGAGAGGAGTACGAAATGCACCAGCCCGTCCGCGCCGCCCGCGGCACCGCACGCACCGCGAAGGGGTGGCCGCAGGAGGCCGCGCTGCGGATGCTGATGAACAACCTCGACCCGGAGGTGGCCGAGCGCCCCGAGGACCTGGTGGTCTACGGCGGCACCGGCAAGGCGGCCCGGGACTGGCCGTCGTACCGCGCGCTGGTCCGGACGCTGACCGACCTGCGCGAGGACGAGACCATGCTGGTGCAGTCCGGCCGCCCGGTGGGCGTCATGCGGACCCACGAGTGGGCGCCGCGGGTGCTGCTGGCCAACTCGAACCTGGTCGGCGACTGGGCCACCTGGCCGGAGTTCCGCCGGCTCGAAGCGCTCGGCCTGACCATGTACGGGCAGATGACCGCCGGTTCCTGGATCTACATCGGCACCCAGGGCATCCTCCAGGGCACCTACGAGACGTTCTCGGCGGTGGCCGAGAAGCGGTTCGGCGGCTCGCTGGCCGGGACGCTGACGCTGACCGCCGGCTGCGGCGGGATGGGCGGGGCGCAGCCCCTGGCGGTCACCATGAACGGCGGCGCCTGCCTCATCGTCGACGTGGACCGCAGCCGGCTGGAGCGCCGGGCGCACGACCGCTACCTGGACGAGATCGCCGACTCGCTGGACGACGCGGTCGAGCGGGCGCTCGCCGCGAAGCGGGACCGACGGGCGCTCAGCGTCGGTGTGGTCGGCAACGCCGCGACGGTCTTCCCGGAGCTGCTGCGCCGGGGCGTCGCCATCGACATCGTCACCGACCAGACCAGCGCGCACGACCCGCTGTCGTACCTGCCGGAGGGGGTGGAGCTGGCCGACGCCCGGGACTACGCGGCGACGAAGCCGGCCGAGTTCACCGACCGGGCGCGCGCCTCGATGGCCAAGCACGTCGAGGCGATGGTCGGCTTCCTCGACGCCGGCGCCGAGGTCTTCGACTACGGCAACTCGATCCGTGGCGAGGCGAAGCTCGCCGGCTACGAGCGGGCCTTCGACTTCCCCGGCTTCGTGCCGGCCTACATCCGGCCGCTGTTCTGCGAGGGCAAGGGCCCGTTCCGCTGGGCCGCGCTCTCCGGCGACCCCAGGGACATCGCGGCCACCGACCGGGCCATCCTCGACCTGTTCCCGGAGAACGAGTCCCTGGCCCGGTGGATCCGGATGGCCGGCGAGCGGGTCGCCTTCCAGGGCCTGCCGGCGCGGATCTGCTGGCTCGGCTACGGCGAGCGGGACAAGGCCGGGGTGCGGTTCAACGAGATGGTCGCCTCCGGTGAGCTGAGCGCGCCCGTGGTGATCGGCCGGGACCACCTGGACTGCGGCAGCGTGGCCAGCCCCTACCGGGAGACCGAGGCGATGGCCGACGGCTCCGACGCGATCGCCGACTGGCCGCTGCTCAACGCGCTGGTCAACACCGCCAGCGGGGCGTCCTGGGTGTCGATCCACCACGGCGGCGGCGTCGGCATCGGCCGGTCCATCCACGCCGGGCAGGTCTGCGTGGCCGACGGCACGGCTCTCGCCGGGCAGAAGATCGAGCGGGTGCTCACCAACGACCCGGCCATGGGCGTCATCCGGCACGTCGACGCCGGCTACGACGACGCCCGCGAGGTCGCCGAGCGCACCGGCGTCCGGGTCCCCATGACGGAGGGCACGGAGGGCACGGCGTGACCGACCTGGCCGTCCGGTTCCGCAAGCTGTGGGACGAGCTCGCCCCCGTCGGGCGGGACGCCGGCAGCGGCGGTTACCTGCGCTACGCGCTCACCGAGCCGGAGCTCGCGCTGCGCGCCTGGTTCCGCGAGCAGGCCGAGCAGCGCGGCATGCCGGTCACCGAGGACGGCAACGGCAACCTGTTCGCCTGGTGGGGCGACCCGGCGGCCGGCGACGCCGTGCTCACCGGCAGCCACTTCGACTCGGTGCCGCACGGCGGGGCGTACGACGGGCCGCTCGGCATCGTCAGCGCGTTCCTGGCCGTGGACGAGCTGCGGGCCGCCGGGGTCACCCCGGTACGGCCGGTGGCGGTGGCCGCGTTCGTGGAGGAGGAGGGCGGCCGGTTCGGCGTACCCTGCCTGGGGTCGCGGCTGCTCACCGGCGAGATCGCGGTGGAGCGCGCGGCCGGGCTGCGCGACGCGGCGGGGGTGAGCTTCGCCGAGGCGCTGGGCGACCGGCCGGCGGGCGCCGACCCCGGCCTGCTCGGCCGCTTCGCGACCTTCGTGGAGCTGCACGTCGAGCAGGGCCGCGCGCTGGTCGACCTCGGCGCGCCGGTCGCGGTGGCCAGCGCCATCTGGCCACACGGCCGCTGGCGCTTCGACTTCACCGGCGAGGGCAACCACGCGGGTACGACCCGGATGGCCGACCGCCGCGACCCGATGCTCACCTACGCGTTCACCGTGCTCGCGGCGAACAAGGAGGCCCGGCTGCGCGACGCGCACGCCACCGTGGGCCGGGTGGCCGTCGAGCCGAACGCCACCAACGCCATCCCGTCCCGGGTGACCGGCTGGCTGGACGCCAGGGCGGCCGAGCCGGCGACACTGGACGGCCTGGTCGAGGCGGTCCGGACCAAGGCCGCCGAGCGGGCGCGGCGGGACGGCACCGAGCTGACCTGCACCCAGGAGTCGGCCACCCCGCTGGTGGCCTTCGACGGCGGGCTGGCCGACCGGCTGGCCGCCCTGCTCGACGCGCCGGTGCTGCCCACCGGGGCCGGGCACGACGCCGGGGTGCTGGCCGCGCACCTGCCGACCGCGATGCTCTTCGTGCGGAACCCGACCGGGGTGTCGCACTCCCCCGCCGAGTCCGCCACCGACGCCGACTGCGCCGCCGGGGTGACCGCCCTGGCCCGGGTGCTGGAGGAGCTGGCATGCCGCTGACCCGCTGGCTGGCCGATTACGCCTGGCTGCCCGACCACGCCGAGCCCACCCCCGACGTGCTGATCGAGGCCGAGGGCGGGCGGATCACCGCGGTCACCCCGCTGGTCGGCGGCGGCGCGCCCGCCGCCGGGGTCGAGGTGCTCGGCGACGCGGCCCGCCTGCCCGGGCTCACCCTGCCCGGCCTGGCCAACGCCCATTCGCACGCCTTCCACCGGGCGCTGCGCGGGCGCACCCACGGCGGGCGCGGCGACTTCTGGAGCTGGCGGGACGTCATGTACGACGTCGCCGCCCGGCTCGACCCCGACTCCTACCTGGCCCTGGCCCGGGCCGTGTACGCCGAGATGGCCCTCGCCGGCATCACCTGCGTCGGTGAGTTCCACTACCTGCACCACGGCCCGGAGGGCAAGCCGTACGCCGACCCGAACGCGATGTCGGCCGCGCTGGTCGAGGCCGCCGCGCACGCCGGGATCCGGCTCACCCTGCTGGACACGGCCTACCTGACCGCGAGCGTGGACGGCGCGGAACTGGTCGGGACGCAGCGCCGGTTCGGCGACGGCGACGCGCTGCGCTGGGCGGAGCGGGTCGACGCGTTCCGCCCGGAGGACGACCACGCCCGGGTCGGCGCGGCCATCCACTCGGTGCGCGCGGTGCCCGCCGAGCAGCTCGCCACCGTGGCCGGCTGGGCCGACCGCAACGGCGTGCCGCTGCACGTGCACCTCTCCGAGCAGCCGGCCGAGAACGACGCCTGCCGGGCCGTGCACGGCTGCACCCCGACCCGGCTGCTGGCCGAGCACGGGGTGCTCGGCCAGCACACCACGGCGGTGCACGCCACTCACCCGACCAGCGCCGACGTCGCGTTGCTCGGGGAGAGCCGGACCGGGGTGTGTCTCTGCCCCACCACCGAGCGGGACCTGGCCGACGGGATCGGGCCGGCCCGGCGGATGGCCGAGGCGGGCAGCCCGCTCAGCCTGGGCAGCGACAGCCACGCCGTGGTGGACCTCTTCGAGGAGGCCCGCGCGGTCGAGCTGGACGAGCGGCTGCGCACCCGCAGACGGGGGCACTTCGCCGCCGCCGAGCTGGTCGGCGCGGCCACCGTCGCCGGGCACGCGGCGCTCGGCTGGGGCGACGCCGGCCGGCTGTCGGTCGGTGACCGGGCCGACCTGGTGACGGTCCGGCTCGACAGCGCCCGGACCGCCGGGGTGCCGCCGGTCGGGGCGTTCTTCGCGGCCACCGCCGCCGACGTGACGCACGTGGTGGTCGACGGGCGGACGGTGGTGGCCGACGGCCGGCACCTGACCGTGGACGTGCCGGCCGAGTTGCGCGCCGCCATCGCGGAGGTGACGTCATGAGCGCCAACGGCTTCCCGGAGCGGCCGGTGCGGCCCGGCGACCGGCTCCGGCCGGGAGTGCGGAACTCCGGCAGCCTGCTCGTCGACAACATCGGCGAACTGGTCACCAACGACCCCCGGGCGGGCGACCCGTTGGGACTCCGACGCGACGCCGCCGTGCTGGTCGAGGACGGGCAGGTGGCCTGGGTCGGGCCGGCCCGGGACGCGCCGGCCGCCGACCGGCGGATCGACGCCGAGGGCGGCGCCGTGCTGCCCGGCTTCGTGGACAGCCACGCCCACCTGGTCTTCGCCGGCGACCGGGCCGCGGAGTTCGCCGCCCGGATGGCCGGCGAGCCCTACACCGGGGGCGGCATCCGCACCACCGTCGGCGCGACCCGCGCGGCCTCCGACGACGAGCTGCGGGCCACCGTCCGGCGGCTGCGCGGCGAGGCGATGCGGCAGGGCACCACCACCGTCGAGATCAAGAGCGGGTACGGCCTCACCGTCGCCGACGAGGCCCGCTCGCTGCGGATCGCCGCGGAGTTCACCAAGGACACCACCTTCCTCGGCGCGCACGTGGTCCCCGCCGAGTACGCCGACCGCCCCGACGACTACGTGGGCATGGTGTGCGGGCCGATGCTGGCCGCCGCCGCGCCGCACGCGCGCTGGATCGACGTGTTCTGCGAGCGGGGCGCCTTCGACGTGGACCACGCCCGGGCGATCCTCGCCTGCGGGCAGGCCGTCGGGCTGGGCGTGCGGGTGCACGCCAACCAGCTCGGCCCGGGGCCGGGCGTGCAGCTCGGGGTGGAACTCGGCGCGGCCAGCGTGGACCACTGCACCCACCTGACCGACGCCGACATCGACGCGCTGGCGTCGAGCCGGGTCGACTGCATGTGCCCGGACGGCCTGCACACCGCCACCGTCGCCACCCTGCTGCCCGGCGCCGAGTTCTCCACCCGGTCGCCCTATCCGGACGCGCGCCGGCTGCTCGACGCGGGCGTCACCGTGGCCCTCGCGACCGACTGCAACCCCGGGTCGTCGTACACGTCGTCGATGCCGTTCTGCATCGCGCTCGCCGTACGCGAGATGCGGATGACCCCGGCGGAGGCGGTGTGGGCCGCGACGGCCGGCGGTGCGGCGGCGCTGCGCCGCAACGACGTGGGGCGGCTCGCGCGGGGCGCGCGGGCCGACCTGATGATCCTCGACGCCCCGTCCCACCTGCACCTGGCCTACCGGCCGGGCGTTCCCTTGATCCGCCAGGTTCTGCACAACGGAGTGCCGCAATGTCGACCGTAGTCATCCAGCCCACCGGGATCTCCCCCGCCGACGTGCTCGCCGTGGCCCGCGGCACCGCCAAGGTCGTCCTCGACCCCGCCACCGTGGAGGCGATGGCGACCAGCCGGTCCATCGTGGACGGCATCGAGGCCGCCGGCCGGCCCGTGTACGGCGTCTCCACCGGGTTCGGGGCGCTCGCCAACACCTTCGTGGCGCCCGAGCGGCGGGCCGAGCTCCAGCACGCGCTGATCCGCTCGCACGCCGCCGGGGTGGGCGCGCCGATGCCCCGCGAGGTGGTGCGGGCCATGATGCTGCTGCGGGTGCGCTCGCTCGCCCTCGGCCGCTCCGGGGTCCGCCCGCTGGTGGCCGAGGCCCTGGTGGACCTGCTCAACCACGAGGTCACCCCGTGGGTGCCGGAGCACGGCTCGCTCGGCGCCTCCGGCGACCTGGCGCCGCTGGCGCACTGCGCGCTGGTGCTGCTCGGCGAGGGCTGGGTGCTCGGCCCGGCCGGCGGCCGGATCCCGGCCGGCGACGCGCTGCGCCGGGTCGGGCTGGAGCCGGTGGAGCTGGCCGCCAAGGAGGGGCTGGCGCTGATCAACGGCACCGACGGCATGCTCGGCATGCTGCTGCTGGCCATCCACGACGCCCGGCACCTGTTCGCCATGGCGGACGTGACCGCCGCGCTGGCCATCGAGGCGATGCTCGGCTCGGAGCGGCCGTTCCTGCCCGAGCTGCACGCCATCCGGCCGCACCCCGGCCAGGCCGCCTCGGCCGCGAACATCCACAAGCTGCTGCAGAACTCGGCGGTGATGGACTCGCACCGCGACGACCTGGCGCACGCGGTGCAGGACGCCTACTCGATGCGCTGCGCGCCGCAGGTGGCCGGAGCGGCCCGGGACACCCTCGACTTCGTCGAGGTGGTGGCCGGGCGGGAGCTGCTGTCGGTGGTGGACAACCCGGTGGTGCTGCCGGACGGGCGGGTCGAGTCGACCGGCAACTTCCACGGCGCGCCGCTCGGCTTCGCCGCCGACTACCTGGCCATCGCCGCGTCCGAGGTGGGCGCGATCGCCGAGCGCCGGGTGGACCGGCTGCTCGACGTCACCCGCTCCCGGGAGCTGCCGGCGTTCCTCTCCCCCGACGCCGGGGTCAACTCCGGCCTCATGATCGCCCAGTACACGGCGGCCGGGATCGTCGCGGAGAACCGCCGGCTGGCCGCCCCCGCCTCGGTCGACTCGCTGCCCACCAGCGGCATGCAGGAGGACCACGTCTCGATGGGCTGGGCGGCGACCAAGAAGCTGCGCACCGTGCTGGACAACCTGACCAGCCTCCTCGCGGTGGAGCTGCTGGCCGCCGTGCGCGGGCTCCAGCTCCGCGCCCCGCTGACCCCGTCCCCGGCCGGCCGGGCCGCGCTGGCCGCGCTCGGCGGGGCGGTCGGCGAGCCGGGCCCGGACGTGTTCCTGGCCCCGCTCATGGAGGCGGCCCGCGAGGTGGTGCGCGGCCCCGAGCTGCGCGCCGCGATCGAGCGCGAGGTCGGTCCGCTGGCCTGAGCGGTGACGCCGTCGCCGCGGCTGCTAGCGTTCGCCGCCGTGACCCACGACGACGCCGCGCCGGCGGTTGCCGGCCCGGACGAGGACAGCCTGCTCGGCGCGATCCGGGCCTTCGTACGCGGGCAGGTGGCGCTGGCCGAGCTGCCGGCGGCCGCCATCGTCACCGAGACGGTGGAGTACCTCGACGGCGAGGCCGGGGAGGATCGGCTCGCGGACCTGGCCTGGGCGGTGGTGGCCGAGGAGCTGACCGCGCACCTGGCCGACCAGGAGACCTGGCCGGAGGTGACCGACAGCGACCGGCTCACCGCCGCGTTCCGGGCGCTCGACGCGGCCAGGATCGTGGCCCGGGAGAGCTTCACCTGCTGCCAGAACTGCGGAGTCGAGGAGATCGGCGCCGAGGCGCGGCGGGGCCTGAAGCCGCGCGGCTACACCTTCTACCACCGGCAGGACGCCGAACGCGGCGTCGAAGGCTCGGGGGTGTGGCTCGCCTACGGGGCGTTCGAGGGAGCGTCCGCGGCGGAAATCGGCGCGGAGGTGGCGGCTGCGCTGCGGGCCGCCGGGCTGACGGCCAACTGGGACGGGGAGGTCGGCCGGCGGATCCACGTGCCGCTGCGGTGGCGGCGGCGGCGGATCGGCCGGCTCGCCGCCGTACCCGCCGTCGTGGCGGACGACGTCGACGTCGACGTGGAGCTGCTCGCCAGGTGGACCGGCGTGCACGCCCCGGCGGAGGGACCGGTGCCGGCCGGCCGGTTCACCGCCCTGCAGCTGCCGTGGCTGCCGGCCGCCGCCCCGGTCCGCCTGGAGTGGGAGGGCCGCGCGGTGGAGGTCCGGCGCAGCGGCGACGCGCTGGTCGGCAGTTACGACGACCCGGACATGCCGGAGCTGACCGTGGGCCGGCACGACGGACTGGCGCTGGTCCGGGCGCTGCGCGGCCTGCCCCCGGCCGGCCAGCCGGTGCCCGCACCGGTCGGCTACGTCGAGGTGACCGGCGACCACGCGAAGGGGTCGGACCGGGACGTGCCGATGGAGCTGGCGGAGCTGCTGGCCCGGGTTCGGTCCCTGCGCCCGTCCAGCTACGACTGCCTCACCTGCGTGGGCCGCTCCGGCGCCTGCGTGCAGGCCGCCTGGGAGCCCGGCGGCCTCTGGGTGGAGCACCTCGACACCGAGGCGGCCGTCTCGGTGGGCCGGTACGCCACCCTGGCCGAGGTGGAGCGGGTGCTCACGGCGCTGGCCGTGGAGGACCGGGTGGCCGTGCGCGAGCTGGGCGGCGAGCTGACCACGCTGCACCACCGCTGAGCGGCCGGTCAGGCGGCCGGCGGTAGCACCTTCGCCACCAGCTTGGCCAGCTCGCGCAGCGCCTTGCCGCGGTGGCTGACGGCGTCCTTCTCCTCCGGGGTCAGCTCGGCGTTGGTCCGCTCCTGCCCGTCGCCCAGGAAGATCGGGTCGTAACCGAAGCCGCCGTCGCCGCGCGGCGTGCGCAGCAGCCGGCCGGACTGCCGGCCGTCGACCAGGTGCTCCTTGCCGCTCGGCAGCACCAGCGCCACCGTGCAGACGAAGGCGGCACCCCGGTGCTCGTCCGGCAGGTCGGCGATCTGGTCCAGCACGAGCTGGAGGTTGGCGTGGTCGTCGCCGTGGCTGCCGGCCCAGCGGGCGCTGAACACGCCCGGCATGCCGTTGAGCGCGTCCACCGCCAGGCCGGAGTCGTCGGCGATGGTGGGCAGGCCGGTCCGCCGGCAGCCCTCCCGGGCCTTGATCAGCGCGTTCTCGCCGAAGGTCAGGCCGGACTCGGGCAGCTCCGGGTATTCCTCGACGTCGTCCAGGCCGAGCAGGGCGATCCGGTGGGCGCCGAGCGCGCCGTCGAGGATCCGCTGGAGCTCGACGAGCTTCTTCCGGTTGCGGGTGGCCAGGAGCACGGTGTTCATGAGAGCGCCTTCCGCTGCGCGTCGGCCAGTTCCAGGCAGCCCGCCACGCCCAGGTCGAGCAGGGCGTCGAGCTGCTCCCGGGCGAAGACGCCGGCCTCGCCCGTCCCCTGCACCTCGACGAAGTCACCCGTCCCGGTGCAGACCACGTTCATGTCGACCTCGGCCGCCACGTCCTCCTCGTAGCAGAGGTCGAGTCGCGGCTCGCCGGCGATGATGCCGACGCTGACCGCCGCCACCGACCGGTGCATCACCTTCTCCACCCGGCCGGCCAGGGCCTTGCGCTCGGCGAGCCAGGTCACGGCGTCGTGCAGCGCCACGTACGCGCCGGTGATGGCGGCCGTCCGGGTGCCGCCGTCGGCCTGGAGCACGTCGCAGTCGAGCACCACCGAGTTCTCGCCGAGCGCCTTGAGGTCGACGCAGGCCCGCAGGCTGCGGCCGATCAGCCGGGAGATCTCGTGGGTCCGGCCGCCGACCCGGCCCTTGACGCTCTCCCGGTCGGAGCGGGTGTTGGTGGCCCGGGGCAGCATCGCGTACTCGGCGGTCACCCAGCCGAGCCCGGAGCCCTTGCGCCAGCGGGGCACGCCCTCGGTCACGCTCGCCGTGCAGAGCACCCGGGTCGCGCCGAACTCGACGAGCACCGAGCCCTCCGGGTGGGTGCTCCAGCCCCGGGTCAGGGTCACCGGTCGGAGTTGGTCGGGCCGCCGCCCGTCAGGTCGCGCCATGCCTGCACCTTATGCGGTGCCGTGATCGAACCTGCCCCGGGTGCCCGGGAAGCCGGTCAGCCGGCCGCCGGCACCGGACCGGCGTCGACGCCGTGCGCCCGGAGGAAACCGGCCACCGCGGCCGGCCAGCCGAACTCCTCGGCCCGGGCCCGGGCGGCGGCCCGGCGGTCCGCCTCGGGACGGTCCAGCAGCCGGACCACGGCCGCGGCGAGCGCCGCCGGGGTGCCGTAGGCGGCGAGCCCGCCCGGGCCGATCACCTCGGGCAGCGCGCTGGCCGCGTTCGCCACCACCGGCGTGCCGCAGGCCAGGGCCTCCAGGCCGGCCAGGCCGAAGGTCTCCACCGGCCCGGGGGCCAGCACCACGTCCGCGGTGGCGAGCAGCGCCGCCAGCGCCGCCCGGTCCGGCAGGAAGCCGGTGAAGTGCACCGGCAGGCCCGCCGCGCGCCGGGCCAGCGCCGGCCGCAGCGGCCCGTCGCCGGCCAGCACCAGCACCGCGGGTACGCCGGCGCGACGCAACCGGGCGAGCGCGGCCACCGCCAGCTCGGGGCGCTTCTCCACCGACAGCCGGGCGCAGTGCACCAGCAGCACCTCGGTGTGGTCGGCGTACCGCTCGCGCAGCACCGGGTCGGCGCGGCGGGGATGGAAGGTGGCCAGGTCGACGCCGAGCGGCACCAGGTCCACCGGCGGCCCGTCCAGCCGGGCGAACTCCTCGGCCGCCCAGCGGGTGGTGCAGACGACCCGGTCGTAGCGGCGCAGGGTCTCCCGGTTGAGCCGGTCGGCGGCCCGCCGGGCCACCCCGGTCGGCAGCCGCCACTGGCCGAGCAGCCCGGTCAGGCTCTCGTGGGAGACCATGAGCGAGCGCACCCCGTGCTCGCGGGCCCACCGCCCGGTCCAGCGCAGGGTGCTCCGGTCGGAGACCTCCAGCCGGTCGGGGGCCAGGTCGGCGAGGAGCCGGGCCAACCCCCGGCGGTCGGCCAGCACCCGGTAGCCGCCGGTGCCCGGCAGCTCCGGCCCGGGCAGGGTGATCTCCCGGCCCCACGGCCGGCGGGTGTCGCCGTACCGCTCGCCGGGGATCACCAGCACCGGCTCCTGGCCGGCGGCCAGGTAACCCGTGCCGAGGTGGCGCAGCGCGGTCCGCAGCCCGCCCGAGCGGCCGGTCACGAAGTTCGCCACCCGGACGATCCGGGCCGGGTGGGCGGCCGGCCCGGTCACGCCGCGAGCCGGCCGGCCAGCGGGGCGCCGGCCAGCACGGCCTCGTAGTGCCCGATCAGCTCGTCGCCGACGGCCCGCCAGCTACGCCGGCTGACCGCCGCCCGGGCGGCCGCGCCGTACCGGGCCCGGCGCGCCGGGTCGGCTGCCAGCTCGGCCACGGCGGCGGCCAGCGCGTCGCCGTCGCCCGGCGGCACCAGCAGCCCGGTGACACCCGACTCGACGAGGTCGACCGGGCCGCCGCTGGCTGGCGCCACCACCGGCACGCCGCTGGCCGCGGCCTCCTGGAGGGTCTGCCCGAACGTCTCGTGCGGTCCGGTGTGGACGAACACGTCGAGGTTGGCGTAGAGCCGGGCCAGCGCCTCGCCCTGCTGGACGCCGAGGAACCGCACCCCGGGCAGGGCCCGCTCGAGCTGGCGGCGGGCCGGTCCGTCGCCGGCCACCACGACCCGTACGCCCGGCAGCCCGGCGGTCGCGGCCAGCAGGTCCACCCGCTTCTCCGGGGCCAGCCGCCCCACGTAGCCGACGAGCAGTTCGCCGCCGGGGGCCAGGGTCTGGCGGAGCCGGTCATCGCGCCGCTCCGGGTGGAACCGCTCCGCGTCGACGCCGCGCCGCCACAGCCAGATCCGCTGGACCCCGTTCGCAATCAGGTCGGCGGCGGCCCGGGTCGACGGGGCCAGGGTCCGCTGCGCCGAGTTGTGGATCTCGCGGAGCCGGCGCCAGGCGGCCGCCTCACCCCAGCCCACCCGGTACGCCCGCGCGTAGGCGGCCACGTCGGTCTGGTAGACCGCGACGGTGGGCAGGTCGTGCCGGGCGGCCAGGGCGGCGCCCGCCGCGCCCAGCACGAACGGGCTGGCCAGGTGGACGACGTCCGGCCGGTGGCCGAGCAGCGCGCCGGCCAGCCCGGCGCCC
The DNA here is from genome assembly GCF_040610095.1 of Micromonospora sp. NPDC004540. Taxonomy (NCBI): domain Bacteria; kingdom Bacillati; phylum Actinomycetota; class Actinomycetes; order Micromonosporales; family Micromonosporaceae; genus Micromonospora; species Micromonospora sp. NPDC004540. The sequence continues at coordinate 56,081 of NZ_JBEXLR010000021.1, read as the reverse complement.
GGCACGCCGAGCCGGAAGCCGTGGTAGCGGGGCACCGGCAGGCTGGGGATCCGCACCACCGGGTACGCGTGCCCGTCCACCTCGCGGCGCCGGCCGCCGGCCGGGGCGGGCGCGATGACCAGCGGCTCGTGTCCGCGCGCCACCAGGTGTTCGGCGGCCCGGAGGACGGAGTGCGCCACGCCGTTGACGTCCGGCGGGAACGACTCGGTCACGATGGCGATCCGCATGGCCCGAGGATGCGGGCCGGACGGGTGCGCCAGGCGACCGGACGCTGACCGGCCGGCGAACACTGCGGCAACGCGGCGCGCCGACCGGCGTGGTCAGACCTCGTAGGAGGCGCCGGCGCGGACCACCTCGAGCGGCCCGGTGTAGGCCCCGGCCGCTGACTCCACGGTGTGCGACTCGCTGCCCCAGGCGGGGACGAGGTGGGTGAGCAGCAGCCGGCCCACCCCCGCCTTGGTGGCCGCCTCGCCGGCCTCCCGGCCGGTCAGGTGCAGATCCGGCGGGTTCTCCACCCCGTCGAGGTAGCTGGCCTCGCAGAGGAACAGGTCGGCGCCCTGGGCCAGGCGCAGCAGCGCGTCGCAGGGTGCGGTGTCCGAGGAGTAGCAGAACACCCGGCCGCCCTGCTCCAGCCGCACCCCGTACGTCTCGACCGGGTGGTTCATCCGGTCGACGGTGACCGTGAACGGGCCGATCGGGAAGGTGCCCGGCTGGAGGCCGTAGAACTGGTAGACGTCCTCGACCGTGCTGTCCTCCTGCCCGTAGGCGCTGGCCAGCCGGTCCGGCGCGCCGGAGGGGGCGTACATCGGCAGGGGCGGGTACGGGCCGTCCGGGGCGTACCGGCGCACCACCACGTAGGTGACCGCGTCGAGCATGTGGTCGCAGTGCAGGTGGGTCAGGAGGATGGCGTCCGGGGCGTGCAGCCCGACGTAGCGCTGGAGGGTGGAGAGCGACCCCGAGCCGAAGTCGATCAGGAGCCGAAACCCCTCGGCCTCCAGCAGGTAGGCGGAGCAGGGAGACTCGGGCCCGGGAAAGCTGCCGGCGCAGCCGAGGACGGTCAGTCGCATCCGGTCGCCTCGATCTCACGCTCGGTAGTCGACACGCCGGCGGTCGCCCCGCCGATGATCTCTACCGACGCGTTCACCACGCTGCGCAGCCTACGCGTCGGCCCGGTCGGGCAAGAATCAACTGCCGGAAGTTGTCATCAACGTGACACCCGCACGCGTCCGGTCCCGGGAGGTGACGGTCGGTTCGGTCCAGGGCGGGCGCAGACCGAACCGACCACCGGGCCGTCAGGCCCAGAGCTGGCCCTCCAGGGCGTCCTCGGCGTCGGTCAGGGTGCCGCCGTACGCCCCGGTCGACAGGTACTTCCAGCCGCCGTCGGCGACCACGAAGGCCACGTCGGCGCGGCGGCCGTCGCGGACCGCCTCGTGCGCCACCGCGAGGGCGGCGTGCAGGATCGCCCCGGTGGAGAAACCGGCGAAGATCCCCTCCACCTCGACGAGCTGCCGGGTCCGCAGCACCGCGTCCCGGGTGCCCACCGAGAAACGCCGGGAGAGCACGCTGGCGTCGTAGAGCTCAGGAACGTAGCCCTCGTCGATGTTGCGCAGCCCGTAGACCAGCTCGCCGTAGCGGGGCTCGGCGGCGACGACCTGGATGCCGTCGACCTTCTCCCGCAGGTAGCGCCCGGCGCCCATGAGGGTGCCGGTGGTGCCCAGCCCGGCCACGAAGTGGGTGATGGTCGGCAGGTCGTGCAGCAGCTCCGGCCCGGTCGTCTCGTAGTGCGCCCGGGCGTTCGCCTCGTTGCCGTACTGGTAGAGCATCACCCAGTCCGGGTGCTCCGCGGCGATCTGCTTGGCGGTGGCGACGGCCTGGTTCGAACCGCCCGCGGCCGGCGAGAAGATGATCTCCGCGCCGTACATCCGGAGCAGCTGGATCCGCTCGGTGGAGACGTTCTCCGGCATCACGCAGACCAGCCGGTAGCCGCGCAGCTTGGCCACCATGGCCAGCGAGATGCCGGTGTTGCCGCTGGTCGGCTCCAGGATGGTGTCGCCAGGGCGGAGCCGGCCGGCCTCCTCGGCCGCGCGGACCATGAACAGGGCCGCCCGGTCCTTGATGCTGCCGGTCGGGTTCCGGTCCTCCAGCTTCGCCCAGAGCCGCACCGGCGGCGCCCCGTCGGGCACCGTCGGCGAGAGCCGGGGCAGCCCGACCAAGGGCGTGCCGCCGCAGGCGTCGAGCAGGCTGTCGTACCGCGCCATGGCCGCCCGCCCTCAGCGGGCGGCGACGGCCGCGCGGTGACCGGCGATCGCGGCGGCGGCCGCGAAGCCGAACGCGCCACCGGCCACGGCCGGCAGGATGGTGACGCTGTCGCCGTCGTTGAGCTTGGCGTCGAGCGCGCCGAGGAAGCGGACGTCCTCGTCGTTGACGTAGACGTTGACGAACCGGTGCAGCGCGCCGGCGTCGGTGACCAGCCGGGCCCGCAGGCCGGCGTGCCGGGAGTCCAGGTCGGCGAGCAGGTCGCCCAGGGTGTCGCCGCTGCCCTCGACGACCTTCGCGCCGCCGGTGTAGCTGCGCAGGATGGTGGGGATGCGAACCTCGATGGCCATGATGTCTCGTGCTCCTTGTTCGGGTCGTGCCAGGTGACGGGAAGAAGAAAAGGTGTGCCGGCGCTGGAGAATCAGCGGTCGGAACACTCGTAGTCGACCGTCGCCGGGCTCTGCCCGAACATGTAGGACTGGACGGCGTGCGGGTCCACGGCGGCCACGATCTCGACCGGCTCCTCGGTGACCACGCCGTCGACGATCCGGAAGGAGCGGATCTCCTCGGTGTGGGGCTCGCGGGTCGAGACGAGCAGGTAGTGCGCTCCCGGCTCCCCGGCGAAGGAGACGTCCGTGCGGGACGGGTAGGCCTCCGTCGCGGTGTGCGAGTGGTAGATGACGACCGGCTCCTCGTCGCGGTCGTCCATCTCCCGCCAGACCCGCAACTGCTCCATCGAGTCGAACTCGTAGAAGGTCATGGAGCGGGCGGCGTTGTCCATCGGGATGTGCCGGGTCGGGGTGTCGCTGCCGGCGGGACCGGCGACCACGCCGCACGCCTCGTCCGGGTGGTCCCGACGCGCGTGGGCGACGATCGCGTCGATGATCGACCGGTCGATGCTCAGCACGCCGCCCAGCCTAGCGCCTGGCGGTCCGAGGCCGCGAGGTGGCGGCCGTCACGGCTCAGTCGATCAGGGCGTTGAGCAGGGATTCCTGGAGGTAACCCAGGTAGGCGTAGACCGACAGTTGGAACACCCGCGACGAGGTGGGGTCCTCGGCGACCGCGTCGTCCAGCTCCTCGCCCAGGTCGGTGCCGTCCTTGATCTCCAGCCGGACGCCCATGGCCAGCCGGGCGTCGTTGAGCGCGCGCAGCCACGCCTCGGCCGCCTCCGCGTCCAGCCGCACCTCGCCGCCGGCCTCGCCGTCGGGCAGCCCGGCGAGGATCGCCCCGGCCTGGTCGATCTTGCCGGTCTTGAGGTCGCCCTCGGTGTAGCGGCGGAACTCCGCGCTGCCCGCGGCGTCGTCCGGGTAGACCTCGGGGAAGAGCCGCCCGACCACCGGGTCGCCGTGGTCGAAGCCGTCGGTGAGCAGGCCGACCACCTCGGAGGCGACCTTGCGCAGCACCCGGACCTCGTCCACCGCGAAGGTGGCCACGTAGCGGTCGCCCTCGCGACGGAACATGCTCATGACCGGTCCACCGTCGCCCAGAGGCCGTACGCGTGCAGCTGCGACGCGTCGTGCTCCATCCGCTCCCGGGCGCCGCTGGAGACGACCGCCTTGCCCTTGTGGTGCACATCCAGCATGAGCTGCTCGGCCTTCTCCCGGCTGTATCCGAAGAGCTTCTGGAACACCCAGGTCACGTACGTCATCAGGTTGACCGGATCGTCCCAGACGATGGTCACCCACGGCCGGTCGGAGACCGGCACCTCTTCGGTGTCCGGCGTCTCGACCGGCGCAACCTGTGGAGCCGCCATGCCCCCCATCGTGCCACCGGATCCGGGGAACCGATGAACCGGAACGGCGCGGCGGTCGGGATCACCCGCCCGGGCCGCGTGCGCCGACCCGGGTGGCCGTGCGGCGGCCCCCACCTCAGGCGAGCAGGATGCCGTGATCGAGAGCATCGGTGAGGACCGCGCCCAGCGAGAGGCGGATCACCTCGAAGCGACGGGACACCTGGCGGGACAGCTCCAGCTCCACCTCGCGCAGCGCCCGCTGAGCCCAGGAGCGGGCGGCGTTCGGGTCGGCGTTGGCGGGGACCCGCCAGTGCTGCCAGCACCCGCCGTTGAGGGCCACGCCGACGGGCGGGAGCGCCTCGTCGCGCTCGGCGTCCGGGTAGCCGGCCAGCGCGTCGAGCGCGCCGGCGCCGGCCAGCCCGGCCACCCCGGCGGTGCTGGTGACCAGGAGCACGCGGTCCAGCTCCCGGCCGTCCGGGTGGTCGGCCAGGCCCCAGCGGACGGCGTGCACGATCCGCCGGCGTACCCCCTCGGCGAGCGGCGCGCCGAAGACCCGGGCGGCCGCCTCGTCGACGATGCCCCGGACCGCCTCGTCGCACTGCGCGGTGGCGAGCAGCGACAGCGCCTCCATCTCGCGGTCGAGCAGCTGCGGCAGGCCGGCGCAGCCCACCCCGAAGACGATCTCCTGCACCACCCGGAGGTGGACGTTGGCCAACTCCAGGGCGAGGTGCTGGCGGATCCGCTGGGCGCACGAGCGGGCCTGGCGGTCGATCCGGTCGGTGAGGTCGGCCGGCTCGGCGCCGGCCACCACGGGCACCCGGCCGTGCGCGCCGGGCGGCTCGGGCGGGCGGGAACTGGCCCGGCGCAGCCCCTCGTCGGCGGCCCAGCCGACCAGCGCGCGGCGCAGCACCGAGTGCTCGCCCTGGCGGGCCGGGAACCAGCCGGCCGGGGCGAGCGCGGGCACCGCGGCCAGCAGCGCGGCCCGGTGCGCCGCGACGGAGACGTCCACCGGGTCGTAGCCGCGGGCGGCGGGGCCGGGCGGGCCGGATCGGCCGGCCGACGACCCGGACGCCCCCGTGTCGTCCGTCGTCGTGCCGTCCGCCGGCGCCGCCCAGCCGGCCACGCCGGGGGTGACGGCGAAGAACACCTCGACCCGGGTGCGCGCCACCTCGGAAAGCAGGTGCAGCTCGGCCGCGCTGAACGCCTGGTCGGCGGAGATCACGAAGAGCAGGGCTCCGGCCCGCCCCGCCGCGTCGAGCAGCACGCGGCCGCCGGCCACGCCGAGGGAACCGGTGTCCGGCGTGTCCAGCACGGCGAAGTGCCGCAGCAGCGGGTCCGGCAGGCTCAGCTCCACCCGGCGCGGCGGGCGGGCCAGCGCCGGGCCGGCGGCGAGCGGGTCGGCGCCGTAGGAGTGCGGCTGGCGGTAGCCCGGCACGTAGGCGGCCCGGGTGGACGCCTTGGCGTGGTGGACGAGAAGGTGGCTGCCGGCGGGCACGGCGAGCATCCCCGGGTCCAGCCCGAGCAGGCCGGCGAGCAGCTCGCGCCGGCCGGCGCCGGCCGGGCCGGTGACGACGACGGCCAGCGGCTCGTCCGGCCCCGGCTCCGTCACCCCGAGCCGGGTGGGCAACGGCGCGCAGCGGGGCGGCTCGGCCAGCTCGCCCGGTTCGGGCACGTCGACCGAGGGGAGTGGACCTGGCTTCATCAGGTGGTCTCCCGGTCAGGCGGCCGGGTTGCGGTCCGGTCGCGTGGAAATTCCCTGGTCGCAGGGGGGATGCCGGAAGAGTACGGCTGTCGCGGATCCGACACCGAACACATCCGATACTCACGAGTAATCGACAGATTACTCAACTTCGCTGCGTGACGGTGTACACGCGGACGGAACACCGTCTATATGCTGCACCGATGAGTCGGTGGGACTTCGTCGGCCGAACGGATGAACTCAACCGCCTGTTGTCGGCGGTCGGCGGTCCGGAGGGACGCGGGCTGTTCTTCAGCGGCAAAGCCGGGGTGGGCAAGAGCCGGCTGCTGCGCGAGGGGGTCGCCGCCCTCTCCACGGACCGCTACGCGATCTGGTCCGTCGCGGCCAGCGCCACCACCGCCGCCCTGCCGTTCGGCGGGCTGGTCCAGGTGCTCCCGGCCGCGCAGCCGCAGGGCCTCTCCCCCGCCGGCGTCCTGCGCTGGGCGGTCGACGTGCTCCAGGAGCAGGCCGCCGGCCGGCCGATCGTGCTGGCGATCGACGACGCGCACCTGCTCGACCCGCCGTCGGCGGCGCTGGCGCACCTCATCGCCCGCTCGGAGAACGCCACGGTGGTCGGCACGCTGCGCAACGGCGAGCAGATCCCGCTGCCGATCCGCGCTCTGTGGACCGACGACCTGGTCGACCTCGTCGAGCTGGAGCCGCTCGGCCCGAACGAGACCACCGGGCTGCTCGCCGCGATCCTCGGCGGGCCGGTCGACGCCGGCTCCTCCGAGCGGCTGTTCCGGCTCTCCGCCGGCAACCCGCTGCTGCTGCGCGAACTGGTGCTGGCCGCCTCCGGCGGCGACGAGCTGAGCCGGACGTACGGGATCTGGAAGTGGACCGGCCGCCTCGAACTGGCGCCCAGCCTCACCGACCTGATCGACACCCGGATCGGCCAGCTCACGCCGGGCGTGCGGGCGGTGGTCGAGCTGGTCGCGTTCGGCGAGCCGCTCGGCCTGCAACTGCTGGAGCAGGCGGTCGACCCGGCCGACGTGGAGGTCGCCGAGGAGCGTGGCCTGATCTCCATGGTGCGCGACGACCGGCGGCTGAACGTCCGCCTCGCCCACCCGCTCTACGGCGAGGTGATGCGCCGGCAGTGCCCGGTCAGCCGTACCCGCCGGCTCCAGGCCACCCTGGCCGGGCTGCTGGAACGGGTCGGCAAGCGGCGCCGCGACGACCTGCTGCGGGTCGCGGTGTGGCGGCTCGACTCCGGCACGGCGCAGGACCCGGCCCTGCTGCTCGACGCGGCCGCCCAGGCCTTCGGCCGGTACGACGTGCCGCTGGCCACCCGGCTCGCCCGGGCGGCGCTGGACGGCGGGGGCGGCTCGGACGCCGCCGAACTGCTCGCCACCATCCTCATGTTCGCGGACCGGCCGGAGGAGGCCGTCGAGGTCCTCGACCAGGTCGCCGGGGAGATCCAGGACGACCGGCGGCGCGGCCGCTGGCTGACCGCCCGGGGCATGGTCAGCTACTGGGGCCTCAGCCGGGAGTCCACCGTGGAGGAGATCGCCGCGCGGGCCGCCGAGCTGACCGACCCCGCCGACCGGGCCCGGGTCCGCGCCTTCGAGGCGATCATGCGGCTGCACCGGCTGGACACCGACGCCGCGGTCCGGCTGGCCCAGGCGGTGCTCGACCGGCCGGCCGCCCCGACGGCCGCGCGCGAGCTGGCCCGCAGCACCCTCGCGCACCTCCACGCCGCACAGGGGCAGTACCGGCGCAGCGCCACCGCCGTCGCCCGGGTGCAGGCCGAGGCGGCGTACTGGCGGGGCGACATGCCCTACCTCCAACTCGCCATGGAACTGGCCCGGGGCACCCGGCTGGCGCTCTCCGGCGACCTGGCCGGCATCGACGCGATCGTCGCCGACGAGTTCGCCGACCTGGCCGGCGCCGGTGACTTCCGGCTCGGCACCGGCTACCTGGCCATCCTCAAGGCGTACGCGGCGCGGCTGCGCGGGCGCGGCGACGAGGCGCTGAAGACCAGCCTCGGCGCCTGCGCCGTGCTCGCGACCAGCCGGGTCTACGCCGGCCTGGCGCACGCCGAGCGCGCCCAGGCGGCGGCGCTGCGCGGCGACGCGACGCACGCGGTGGAGGCGATGGCCGAGGCGGACCGGACCCACGCGCCCGGGATGGCCGTGCTCTACCCCTGGCTGGAGCAGGCCCGGGGCGCGGTGCACGCGGCGGCCGGCGACCTGCCGGCGGCCACCAAGCACCTCTGCGCGCTCGCCGACCGGCTGCGCGAGGACGGCCTGGCCGGGCACGAGCTGCTCGTGCTGCTCGACCTGGTCCGGTTCGACCAGGCCACCGCGGCGGTCGGGCCGACCTGCACCGACGGCGGCCGGCGGAGCGTGGCGCAGCGCGTGGCCGAGCTCTCCGAGCAGGTCGACGGGGTGCTGCCGCCGCTGGTCGCCCGGTACGCCCGCGCCAGCGTCGACGACTGCCCCGACGAACTGCTCGCCGTGGCCGACGGCTTCGCCGCCCGGGAGCTGACCGTCTACGCCGCCGAGGCGACCGCGATGGCGCTGCACCGGATGGGCCGCCGCCGGGCCGGAGCCGCGGGCCCCGCCCGGGAGCGCCTCGCCGACCTGCTCCGCCGCTGCGACGAGATGTCCACGCCGGCGCTGCGGCTGCTCCGCCCGACGCTCACCGAGCGCGAGTGGGAGGTCGCCCGGCTCGCTGCCGACGGCGTGACCAGCCGCACCATCGCCGAGCGGCTCTTCCTGTCCACCCGCACCGTGGAGAACCACCTCCAGCGGGTCTACAGCAAGCTCGGGGTGGCCGGCCGGACGGAGCTGCGGGCCGCGCTGCGGTCGATGCCGGGCCACGACGGCACGGATCCCGCCTGAACTCTAGGCTGAGGCGGTGAGCACCCTTCGCCCCGCGCTGCTGACCGACCACTACGAGCTGACCATGGTCAGCGCCGCCCTGCGGGACGGCACGGCCGATCGTCGCTGCGTCTTCGAGGTGTTCAGCCGGCGGCTGCCGGCCGGCCGCCGCTACGGCGTGGTCGCCGGCACCGGCCGGCTGATCGACCTGATCCGCGACTTCCGGTTCGACTCCGACGAGATCGAGTTCCTGCGCCGCACCGGCGTGGTGGACGACCGGGCCGCCCAGTGGCTGGCCGACTACCGCTTCAGCGGCGACGTCGACGGGTACGCCGAGGGCGAGCTGTTCTTCCCCGGCTCGCCGATCCTCACGGTCTCCGGCACCTTCGCCGAGTGCGTGGTGCTGGAGACGCTGGTGCTGTCGGTGCTCAACCACGACTGCGCGGTGGCCGCCGCGGCGGCCCGGATGGTCACCGCCGCCCGCGGCCGGGCGCTGATCGAGATGGGCTCCCGCCGGGCGCACGAGGGGGCCGCGGTGGCCGCCGCCCGGGCGGCCTACCTGGCCGGGTTCCGGTTCACCTCCAACCTGGCCGCCGGCCAGCGCTACGGCATCCCCACCGCCGGCACCGCCGCGCACGCCTTCACGCTGCTGCACGACGACGAGCAGGCGGCGTTCGCCTCGCAGGTCGCCACGCTGGGCAAGGACACCACGCTGCTGGTCGACACCTACGACATCAGCCAGGGCATCCGCAACGCCATCGCGGTGGCCGGGCCGGAGCTGCGGGCGGTCCGGATCGACTCGGGTGACCTCGCGGTGATCGCCCAGCAGTCCCGCGAGCTGCTCGACTCGCTCGGCGCCACCGAGACGAAGATCATCGTCTCCGGCGACCTCGACGAGTACGCGATCGCCTCGCTCGCCGCCGAGCCGGTCGACATGTACGGAGCGGGCACCGCCGTGGTGACCGGCTCGGGCGCGCCCACCGCCGGCCTGGTCTACAAGCTGGTCGAGGTGGAGGGGCGCCCGGTGGTCAAGCGCTCCGAGCACAAGGCCACCATCGGCGGCCGGAAGGTGGCCGTCCGCCGGCACAAGCCGACCGGCACCGCCACCGAGGAGGTCATCGTGCCGCAGGGGGTGCCGGACCGGCAGCCCAACGACCGCCTGCTCCAGCGCTCGTTCGTGGTCGAGGGCGAGCCGGTGGCGCTGCCCAGCCTCGACGAGTCCCGAGAGCACCTGCGGCAGTGCCTGATCTCCATCCCGTGGGAGGGGCTCAAGCTCTCCGGCGGCGACCCGGCCGTCCCGGTGACCGTCGTACCCGCGAGCTGAGAGGAGCGATCCGATGGCCAACGCCTTGATCGTCGTGGACGTGCAGAACGACTTCTGCGAGGGCGGCTCGCTGCCGGTGACCGGCGGGGCGGGCGTCGCGGCCGGCATCTCCCGGCTGCTCGCCGCCGAACCGCAGCGCTGGGACCACGTGGTCGCGACGAAGGACTACCACATCGACCCGGGCGCCCACTTCGGCGATCCGCCGGACTACGTCGACTCCTGGCCCCGGCACTGCGTGGTGGGCACCTCCGGCTCCGATTTCCACCCCGACCTGGTGACCGACCGGGTGGAGGTGATCTTCCACAAGGGCGAGCACGCGGCCGCGTACTCCGGTTTCGAGGGGCATGCCGACGACGGCGAGTGCCTGGCCGACTGGCTGCGCCGGCACGACGTCGACCGGGTCGACGTGGTCGGCATCGCCACCGACCACTGCGTCCGGGCCACCGCCCTGGACGCCGCCCAGGAGGGCTTCCGGACCACCGTGCTGCTGGACCTGACCGCCGCCGTCGCGCCCGACACGCTGGACGTGGCGCTGCGGGCACTCGACGGCGCCGGGGTCACCCTGGTCGGCGAACCTGTGATCAGGACCGCTTGAGCAGGTAATTGGTTGCGGCTGTCGTACCCCCGGTCGAGGATGGCGGCCGGAGGTACGGACCGTCGTGAACTTGAAGCCTTACCGGGAGGCACTCGCCCTGCCCGGTCTGCGGTCGTTGCTGCTGATCTCGGTGCTGGCGCGCATCCCGCTCACCGCGACCGGCGTGACGCTCACCTTCCACGTCGTGCTCGACCTCGGTCGCGGCTACGGCGCGGCCGGGCTCGTCGGCGCCGCCTCCACCGTCGGCGCCGCGCTCGGCTCCCCGCTGCTCGGCCGGCTGGTCGACCGGCGCGGGCTGCGCCCGGTGCTGCTGCTCACCACGGTCGCCGAGGGCGTCTTCTGGGCCAGCGCGCCGAGCTTGTCCTACCCTGTGCTGCTGCCCACCGCGTTCCTGGCCGGGCTGCTCGCCCTGCCGGTCTTCTCGGTGGTCCGCCAGTCGGTCGCCGCGCTGGTGCCGGCCGAGCGGCGCCGCCCCGCGTACGCCCTCGACTCGATGTCGGTGGAGCTCTCGTTCATGGTCGGCCCCGCGCTGGCCGTGGCCATGGCCGCCGCCGTGTCGCCCCGCCTCACCATGTGGGCGGTCGGCGCCGGGATCGTCGCCTCCGGCATCTGCTTCTGGCTGCTCGACCCGCCCACCCGCGCCGCCGACGAGCCGGCCGGTCCGGCCCGCAAGGTGCCCCGGCGGGAGTGGCTCACCCCGCGGCTGCTCGCCGTGCTGGCGGTCAGCCTGGCCGCCACCCTGGTGCTCGGCGGCACCGACGTAGCGGTGGTTGCCGTGCTGCGCGAGGGCGGCGAGGTCGGCTGGACCGGCGCCGTCCTGGCCATGTGGGCGGTCGCCTCGCTGGTGGGTGGCTTCGCGTACGGGGCGGTCACCCGCTCGCTCTCCCCGCTGGCCCTGGTGGCGGCGCTGAGCCTGACCACCATCCCGGTCGGGCTGGGCGGGGCGCACTGGTGGCTGCTCTGCCTGGCGCTCGTCCCGGCCGGCGCCCTCTGCGCGCCCTCCATCGCCTCGACCTCCGACGCGGTGAGCCGGCTCGCCCCGGCCGGCGTCCGCGGCGAGGCCATGGGCCTGCACGGCTCGGCCGTCACCGTCGGCATCGCGCTCGGCGCGCCGCTGGCCGGCGCGGTGATCGACGCCTCGGCGCCGGCTTGGGGGTTCGCGGTGACCGGCGCGATCGGCGTGCTGGTCGCCCTGGCCGTCCTGCCGATCGAACTCCGCCACCGCCGCGCCGCGGCTGCCACCACCACCCCCGAACCCGAACTCGCCCCCGCCCTCCCCTGACTCCCGCTCGCCAGCCGCGACGCGACCGGTTCCCACCACACGCTGCGACCGACCCTGCGTGTGAACGACGAAAGCCCCTGCAGCCGGGCGCGGTCCGGCGGCGGGGGCTTCGTTCGTGGAGCAGGCGGAGCGGTCAGGGTCGGCGACGCCGACTGGTCGGCACGGGGCGACAGGCCGGGCGGCGCACGGGCGCGGGCTCGCCGAGCTCGGCGGCGACCAGGGCCGCCAAGGCGTCGATCAGGCCGGCGGGCCAGCTGGGCGGCGGGGTCGGATCAGCTCCGTTGTCGTTGTCCACGAGGCCGGAGGATACGCCGAAAGGGAGCGCCGCCGGTCCGGTGACCGACCGGGCCGGGTTGCGTCAGCTCGGCCCGTCCACGGAGGGGCCGAATACGGCGACGGGCGCCGCCCCCAGTGGGTGCGGCGCCCATCGGGCGGTTGGTGCGGGTCAGCTCTTGTCGAGCCGGCCCTCGGTGTCCTCCTGGTAGCTGGCGCCACCGTCGGACTCGCTGGTCAGCGGCTTGGCGCCACCCTCGGGCGGGCCGGCCAGGGAGTGGCCGGCGGCCAGCTCCGGGAACTTGTGGTCGAACGCCGGCCGCTCGGAGCGGATCCGCGGCATCCGGTCGAAGTTCCGCAGCGGGGGCGGCGAGCTGGTGGCCCACTCGAGCGAGTTGCCGTGGCCCCACGGGTCGTCGACCTCGACCACCGGGCCGGTCTTGTACGACTTCCAGCAGTTCCAGATGAACGGCAGGGTCGAGATGCCGGTGATGAAGGCGCCGACCGTGGAAAGCGTGTTCAGGAACGTGAAGCCGTCACCGGGCAGGTAGTCGACGTACCGGCGGGGCATGCCCTCGGCGCCGAGCCAGTGCTGCACGAGGAAGGTGGTGTGGAAGCCGATCATGGTCAGCCAGAAGTGAATCTTGCCGAGCCGCTCGTCGAGCATCCGGCCGAACATCTTCGGGAACCAGAAGTAGATGCCGCCGAAGACGGCGAACACGATGGTGCCGAAGAGCACGTAGTGGAAGTGCGCCACCACGAAGTACGAGTCGTGCAGGTGGAAGTCCAGCGGCGGGCTGGCCAGCAGCACACCGGTCAGGCCACCGAAGAGGAAGGTCACCAGGAAGCCGACCGCGAAGAGCATCGGCGTCTCGAAGGTGATCTGGCCCCGCCACATGGTGCCGATCCAGTTGAAGAACTTCATGCCGGTCGGCACGGCGATCAGGTAGCTGAGGAAGCTGAAGAACGGCAGCAGCACCTGGCCGGTGGCGAACATGTGGTGCGCCCAGACGCTCATCGACAGGGCGGCGATGGCGATGGTCGCGGCCACCAGGCCCTTGTAACCGAAGATCGGCTTCCGGGAGAAGACCGGGATGATCTCGGTGATGATGCCGAAGAACGGCAGCGCGATGATGTAGACCTCGGGGTGCCCGAAGAACCAGAACAGGTGCTGCCAGAGCATCGGGCCGCCGGTGGCGGGGTCGTACACGTGAGCGCCGATCAGGCGGTCCGCGGCGAGCGCGAAGAGCGCGGCGGCCAGCAGCGGGAAGACCAGGATCGCGAGCAGGCTGGTGACCAGCATGTTCCAGGTGAAGATCGGCATCCGGAACATGGTCATGCCGGGGGCGCGCAGGGTCAGGATCGTGGTGATCAGGTTGACCGCGCCGAGGATGGTGCCCAGACCGGAGATGGCCAGGCCGACCACCCACATGTTCGCGCCGACGCCCGGCGCGTGCTCGGCGGTGCTCAGCGGCGTGTACGCCGTCCAGCCGAAGTCGGCCGCACCGCCCGGGCTGATGAAGCCGGCGGTGGCCATGGTGCCGCCGAACAGGTACAGCCAGTAGGCGAAGGCGTTCAGTCGGGGGAACGACACGTCGGGCGCGCCGATCTGCAGCGGCACCACGTAGTTCGCGAAGGCGAACACGATCGGCGTCGCGAAGAACAGCAGCATGATCGTGCCGTGCATGGTGAAGAGCTGGTTGTACTGCTCGGGCGACAGGAACTGCAGGCCCGGCCGCGCCAGCTCGGCGCGCATGATCAGGGCCATCAGCCCACCGATCATGAAGAACGCGAACGCGGTGACCATGTACATGATCCCGATCTGCTTCGCGTCCGTGGTGCGCAGCAGCCGCGCGATTGCCGACCCCTTGACCGGCTCGCGGACCGGCCAGGGCCGGGTCACGACCGGCTTGGGTGCGACGGTGGTCACGAGTGGCCTCCGGTTCTGGGTTGTCCCGCTCGGCGCGCTGTTCATCTGCGCGGCCGTCATCCGCAAGGAGGATAGTCCCCGGAAGGTGGCCCCGCCGCGTGGGGTGGGCGGCTACGATCACCGCCGCTTCTACAGCGGGCCGGTCAGCAGCCGGTAGTGCTCCTGGAAGATCCGTCCGCCACGCCCGCGCAGCAACGGGTCGCGCAGCGCCGGCGGCACGTCGCGGGTGCGGTTGCGGTCCCGGGTCCGGTCCCGCACCCAGCGGGTACGCGGGCGGCGGCGACTCTCGTACGCCAGCAGGGCGGCCTCGACGCTGCCGGCGGCCTTCAGCGACTCGGCGAGCACGACGGCGTCCTCCAGCGCCATGGCGGCGCCCTGGGAGAGCGTCGGCGCGGTGGCGTGAGCGGCGTCACCGACGAGCAGCACCCGGCCGTGGAACCAGCGCCCCAGCTCGACCTCCGTGGTGAGCTCCACGTCCACCGCCTCCAGGGCGGCGAGCACCTCGGGGACCGGGCCGCCGTAGTCGCCGAACAGCTCGTGCAGCCGGGCCAGCGGGTCGGCGGGCAGGCTGGTGCCGGCCTCGTCGGCGTAGCAGTGCAGCCGGCCGGCGCCGAGCGGCACGACCAGGAAGCCGGCGCGCTGGCCGAGCAGGGCCGTCCAGTCGGCCACGCGGGGGCCGCCGCGCACCACGCTGCGGTAGACCACCTGGCCGGCGGGGCGGGGCGGGCCGCCGAGCGCGGCCAGGGTACGCACCGCCGAGCGGGGGCCGTCGGCGCCGATGACCAGGTCGTACTCGCCGCTGGTGCCGTCGGTGAAGCCGACCGCGACGCCGCCGGGCAGCGGCTCGACGGTGCTGACCTCGGCCCCGTGCCGAACGGCGCCGCCGGCCCCGGTCAGCAGCACCCGGTGCAGCTCGGCGCGGGGCAGCGCGCGGCACTCCCCCACCCCGGCCCACAGCGCGTCGAGGTCGACCTCGCAGAGCGGCGCGCCGGTGGCGTCCAGGAAGCGCTGCCGGTGGATCACCTCGCCGAGCGGGCGTACCGGTCCGTCGAGGTCGAGCCGGCGCAGCGCCCGGGCCGCGTTGCCCGGGAGGTAGAGGCCGATGTCGGCGCGCTCGGTCGGGGGCAGCTTCTCGGTCACGTCGGGGCGGAACCCCGCCAGGCGCAGCGCCCGGGCCACGGCGAGACCGGCGATGCCCGCGCCGACGACGAGGATGCGCAGGGGGGAACCACCCATCGTGGGGTACGCCTCCGGAGGGGTTCGGAACGCGTTGGAGGCAAGACATTACTCGCCGCAACCAACGGGGGGAAGTGCCCATCGGCCCTGGCGTCGACGCCCGGTCAGCGACCGGGAGCCCTCCCACCGGCGGGAATCCCGCCCCGACCGGGTGAGCCGGGCACCGGCCGCCGCAGCAGTCAGCTACCAGTCGCTCACGGGCGGTTGCCGAAACAATCGGATCGGTCGGTGTGGTTGCGCGTCAGTTTCAGACATGCAAATGTATTGTCCCCGGCTTGGGAGCGCTCCCGGCCGCATCCCCCGACACGAACCGGCGCCGCCCGCGCCGAGCCAAGGAGCATCATGAAGCGTCCACTGAGGGCCCTCGTGGCGGCCGGCCTGCTGGCCGCCGGCTCGATCGTCGCCGTCGCGCTCGGCGGCAACGCCTCCGCCGACACCCAGATCTGCGAGCAGTACGGGTCGACCACCATCGGCGGCAAGTACGTCGTCCAGAACAACCGCTGGGGCACCAGCGCCCAGCAGTGCATCAACGTGACCTCCACCGGCTTCTCGATCACCCGCCAGGACGGCGTCGGATCGACAAGCGGCGCGCCGGTCTCGTACCCGTCGGTCTTCGTGGGTTGCCACTACACGAACTGCTCGCCCGGCACCAACCTGCCGGTGCAGGTGAAGAGCATCAGCAGCGCGCCGGCCAGCATCAGCTACAACTACGTCAGCGGCGCGATCTACGACGCCGCGTACGACATCTGGCTCGACCCGTCGCCGAAGAGGGACGGGGTGAACCAGATGGAGATCATGATCTGGCTCAACCGGCAGGGCCCGATCCAGCCGATCGGCTCGTCGGTGGGCACCGCGAGCGTGGCCGGCCGGACCTGGGACGTCTGGCGGGGCAGCAACGGCTCGAACAACGTCATCTCGTACGTGGCCCCGTCGGCGATCCCCAGCATGAGCTTCGACGCGATGGCGTTCATCAACGACACGAAGAGCCGGGGCGCGATCACCAGCGACTGGTACCTGACCAGCATCCAGGCCGGCTTCGAGCCGTGGCAGGGCGGCGTCGGCCTGGCGGTCAACTCGTTCTCGCAGAGCGTCAACACCGGCGGCACCACGCCGACCACGCCGCCGGCCACCACCCCGCCGCCGGGCAACGCCGGCTGCTCGGTGAAGTACACGACAAACGTCTGGAACAACGGCTTCACCGCCGACGTGACGGTCACCAACACCGGCTCCGGCACCGTCAACGGCTGGACCCTGAACTACAACCTGCCGTCCGGGCAGACCATCACCGGCTCGTGGAACGCCACCGTGACGCAGAGCGGGTCCGCGGTGACCGCCCGGAACCTGAGCTACAACGGCACGCTGGCCCCCGGAGCCTCGACGAGCTTCGGCTACCAGGCGACGCTGAACGGCGCGTTCTCCACGCCCTCCAGCTTCACCCTCAACGGGGCGGCCTGCACCCGCGTCTGAGCGGGCCGAGCGACCATGGGGTGCGGTCCGAACCGGATCGCACCCCTCCGCTCAGCGCCGTCGCCAGGCCGCCTCGTATGCCAGCCAGTGCAGCAGTTCGTCCCGCCGTCGCCGGCTCGCGCGTGGCAGCCGGCGCAGTTCCTCGACCGAGACGTCCAGGTGGCCGTACCGGATCTTCCGGCCGGAGCCAGGCACCAGCACGCCGCCGGCAGGAAGCACGACCGCGACGCACTTCCAGGACGGCACCGGAGACAGCTCGGGCGTATGCGGGAACAGCAGGTACTCCAGGTCCGGCTCGACCGGCAGGTCTCTGACGCGCCGGCCGAAGCCGCTTGCCAGCTCGGTCTCGACCAGCCCGCGGAGCTGGGCGGCGGTGAGGACGCGGGCGGCCACCGGGACGGACAACCCCCACCAGGACCGAACGGTCCCGAGGTCTCGCAGCCGGTCGAACACCGCAGCACTGTAACGGCTGCGCGCCAGGGTGCGGCCCTCAGTGGCCGAGGGCGTCGATGTCGCGCATCTCCTCGGCGGTGAGCGAGAAGCGGAACACGTCGGCGTTGGCCCGGATCCGGTCCGGGGTGACCGACTTCGGGATGACCACGATCTCGTGGTCGATGTGCCAGCGCAGCACGACCTGCGCCGGCGAGACGTCGTGCGCCTGGGCGATCCGGACCAGCACCGGGTTGGAGAGGTCGCTGGTCTTGAACGGGCTGTAGCCCTCGAGCACCACCCCCCGGTCCCGGTGGGCGGCGTGCACCTGCCGGTCGTACAGGGACGGGCTCCAGCGGATCTGGTTGACCGCCGGGGTCTCCTCGGTGGCCTGGATCAGCTCGTCGATCTCGCTGATGCTGTAGTTGCTCACCCCGACGGCCCGGGTCAGGTTCTCGTCGCGGGCGGCGAGCATCTCGCGCCAGACGGGGATGCTGTCGGCGGCCGCGGACGGCGGCCAGTGGATCAGCCACAGGTCGACGTGGTCGGTGTCCAGGGCGGCGAGGCTCGCCTCGATGGTCTCCCGTTCCCGGCCCACCCGGTCCGGCGGCAGCTTCGTGGTGATGAAGAGGTCCTCGCGGCGCAGCCCGCTCTCCTTGACCGCCCGGCCGACCTCCTTCTCGTTGCCGTACATCGTGGCGGTGTCGATGTGCCGGTAACCGGCGTCGAGCGCGGCGAGCACGGCGTCGTACCCGGCCTCGCCGGTGGCCTGCCAGGTGCCGAAGCCGAGCAGCGGCATCCGGACGTCGCCGGTGAGCGGGACGGTGGGCTGGTCGAGGTCCATACCGACGCTTCTACCCGTGTTGGCCGCCGCCATGCCGCCGACCCGCCGACCGGCGGCCGAACGGGACAGAAGCGGCGGGAACCGGGCGATCGGGCCGGACCTGCCGGACAATGCGGGGGTGGCTGACCGGCTGGAGGAGTACCGGCGGAAACGGGACGCGGCGCGTACCCCGGAGCCGGTGCCGGAACGGACCCCGGAGCGGAAGCGGGCCGCGCGGCGCAAGCCCCGGTTCGTGATCCAGCAGCACCACGCCCGGAGCCTGCACTGGGATCTGCGCCTGGAGCACGACGGCGTGCTGGCCTCCTGGGCGGTGCCGCGCGGCCTGCCCCGCGACCCGGGCCGCAACCACCTCGCCGTGCACACCGAGGACCACCCGATGGAGTACCTCACCTTCCACGGCGAGATCCCGGCCGGCGAGTACGGCGGCGGCCGGATGACCGTCCACGACACCGGCACCTACCGGCTGGAGAAGTGGCGCGACGACGAGGTGATCGTGGTCCTGGACGGCGGGCGGACGAAGGGGCGGTACGTCCTCTTCGCCACCGGCGGCCGGGGCCGGGACTGGATGGTCCGCCGCACCGACCCGGCCCCCGAGGGCTGGACGCCGATGCCCGAGCTGGTCCGGCCGATGCACGCCACCCCCGGCAAGGGGCTGCCGAAGGACGCGGCCGCCTGGGGGTACGAGCTGCGCTGGGACGGGGTGCGGGCGATGGGGTACGTCTCCGGCGGCCGGCTCCGGCTGCTCGACGCCTCGGACGAGGAGATCACCGGGGCGTACCCCTGGCTGCGGGCGATGGCCGAGGAGCTGGCCCCCGTCGAGGCGGTGCTGGACGGCGTGCTGGTCCGGATCGACCCGGGCGGGCGGGTCAAGCCGCCGACGAAGCGAGACGGGCAGTTCCTCGCCGTCGACCTGCTCTGGCTGGAGGGCGTGACCAGCCTCGACGTGCCGTACAGGCAGCGCCGGGAGCTGCTCGACGGTCTGGCGCTGACCGGCCCGCACTGGCAGACTCCGCCCTGGTTCCCGGGAGTCGGCGCGGACGCCCTGCGGACCGCCCGCGAGCAGGGGCTCCCCGGAGTGGTGGCCAAGCGCCTGGACTCGGAGTACGAGCCGGGTCGGCGCAGCCGGCACTGGCTGAGCCTCGACCCGAGCTGAGGAGCACCGTGCACCTGACGCACCTGGAGTGTCCGCGCTGCGGTGAGCAGCATCCGGCCGACAAGTTGCAGAACCTGTGCGAGTGCGGCTCCCCGCTGCTGGCCCGCTACGACCTGGCCGCGGTGGCCGCCGAGGTCACCCCCGAGCAGTTCGGGCTCCGCCCGGCCGACCTGTGGCGCTACCGGGAGCTGCTGCCGGTGGCCGATCCCCGTTTCGTCACCACGCTGGGCGAGGGCTGGACGCCGCTGCTGCGCGCCCCGACGTACGGGCACGAGATCGGGATCCCGGACCTGATCGTGAAGGACGAGGGGCTGACCCCGACCGGGTCGTTCAAGGCCCGGGGCGCGGCGGTCGGTGTGAGCCGGGCCCGGGAGCTGGGCGTCGAGCGGATCGCCATGCCGACCAACGGCAACGCCGGGGCGGCCTGGGCGACGTACGCGGCCCGGGCCGGGATGGGCGCGACCATCGCCATGCCGCTGGACGCGCCGACCATCTGCCGGCGCGAGTGCGTCGCCGCCGGGGCGGACCTGCGGCTGGTGGACGGCCTGATCAGCGACGCCGGCCGGTGGGTGGCCGGGCTGGTCGCCGAGTCGGGCGGGCGGGTCTTCGACGCCGGCACGCTGCGCGAGCCGTACCGCCTCGAGGGCAAGAAGACCATGGGGTACGAGATCGTCGAGCAGCTCGGCTGGCAGGTGCCCGACGTCATCATCTATCCGACCGGGGGCGGGGTCGGGCTGATCGGCATCCACAAGGCGCTGCACGAGCTGCGCGAGCTGGGTTGGGTGGAGGACCGGCTGCCCCGGCTGGTCGCCGTGCAGTCCACCGGCTGCGCGCCGATCGTCCGGGCGTTCGCGGCCGGCGAGCCGCGGGCCACCCCGTGGGCGGACGCGCACACCCTGGCGTTCGGCATCACCGTGCCCGCCCCGCTTGGCGACGAGTTGATCCTGGCCGCGCTGCGGGAGAGCGGCGGCACCGCGATCGCCGTCGAGGACGAGGAGATCCTCGTCGACCTGCGCGACTTCGCCGCCCGGGAGGGGCTGCTGCTCTGCCCCGAGGGGGCGGCCTGCCTGACCGCCGCCCGGCACCTGCGGGCCGGCGGCTGGATCCGCTCCGGCGAGCGGGTGGTGGTGCTGAACACCGGCGCGGGCATCAAGTACCCGGAGACGGTGGACGTCTCCGGCGTGCCGACGGTGTGACGCGGGCACCTCGCAAGCGGCGGGCGGTCAGGAGGTGGGCGGCTCGTCCTCGCCGGCGGCCTCGGCCGCGTCGGCCTCCTCCTTGGTCCGGTGCACCGCCCCGTCGGCGTGCTCCGGCGGGCCGTACACCGTGTACAGCACGAGCGGGTTGGGGCCGGTGTTGACGAAGTTGTGCTTCGTGCCCGCCGGCACGACCACCAGGTCGCCCGCCACGACCTCCTTCTTCTCACCGGCCACCCGCGCCTCACCGGTCCCGCTGACGAAGGTCAGGATCTGGTCGATGTCCTCGTGGACCTCCTCGCCGATCTCCCCGCCCGCCGGGATCGTCATGATCACCAGCTGGGTGTGCTGCCCGGTCCAGAGCACGCGGCGGAAGTCGGGACTCTTCTCGGCGACGGTCGCGATCGTGAAATGCTCCATGGCCCGCTCATACCCGGTCCCCGCGCCGCTCACGCCGGGACTGGCAAATGGTGGAATTCCCCACCCGCTCGGGGTTTGGATCCCCTCTCGACGGGCATGTGCTGCCAACGAGACCGGTGCACAGGCCGGTCGAGCCAGGTCCCCGCTCTCGTACCGCCGTACGGCTGCGATGGTGGGAGACGGCCAGAGCGCGGCGACGTTACGACCCAGGTCGGGCGGCGCCGTGCGCTCGTGTGTGCACCCGTTCCGCCCACCGGCACCCGGCCAGCAGCTGCTGTCACAGGGATACGCCCCGCGTGGGTCAGGCGAGCACGGCCAGGTGGAACGGGCGGTCGGTGTGGCCGAGGTGGCGCCGAGCCCACGGATGAGGGTGCCGTTCGCGTCGACCTCTGACCTGGGAAAACTCAGTCGTGGGGGGTGGCGACCGGCTCGCTGCCACGGCAGCGCAGGCGAAGCTCGTGTTCTCCCTCGGTGCCGACGAAGCGGACCTCGACGTGGTCGTCCGGCCCCCGGTCGACGTCCTTCACCCGATAGCCCTGGGCCGGGGACCAGGACACCAGGCGTACGCCGGCCGGGCCGCACTCGGCCACCGCGGTGCCCCCGTCCGTGACGAAGCTGCGCCGGGCCCCGCCCGCATCCGGCGGGTGGCTCGCCGGCGTGGCGGTCGGCGTCGCGCCCACCGCGGGGTTCGCCGGCGTCGTGGTCGCCGGCGCGGGCGAGGCGAGCGCCCGAGCCACCTCCCGCTCGTCGCGTACGCCGCCGGGGGTGCCGGTGATCCCCGCGCCGACCAACTGGATCGCGGCCAGCCCGACGAGGGTCGCGGCGACGGTGGTGGCCAGCCAACCGGCGGCGGCGGCGAGCGGACGACGGCCCATGTCCCGAGTCTGCCCGATTCCGGGTTGAGCCGGGCTCGGGGGAACGCTAAGGCTCGGTTAACGGGGGCGGGTCCGGGCGGCGGCAGGGGCTAACCTGCCAACCGTGGCCCGGCTGCTGCTCATCGAGGACGACCTGACCATCCGTACGCCGTTGCTCCGGGCCCTGCGGGAACGCGGACACGCCGTCGCGGCCGCCTCGACCGCGCTGGACGGGCTGCGCGACGCGCTCGACGACCGGCCCGACCTCGTCGTTCTCGACCTCGGACTGCCCGATCTGGACGGCGGTGAGCTGCTGCGGATGCTGCGCGCGGTCAGCTCGGTGCCGGTCATCGTGGCCACCGCCCGCGACGACGAGGCGGAGATCGTCCGGATGCTCGACGCCGGCGCCGACGACTACCTGGTGAAGCCGTTCACCGCGGCGCAGCTGGACGCCCGGGCCCGGGCCGTGCTGCGCCGCTCGGCCGGCGACCCGGCGACGGACCCGGTGCTTGTGGTCGGTGGGCTGCGGATCGACCCGCGGGCCCGGCAGGTCATGCTGGACGGCGCCCCGGTCGAGTTGACCCCCCGCGAGTTCGACCTGCTGCACCACCTCGCCGGCCGGCCGGGGCAGGTGGTCACCAAGCGGGAGCTGCTCACCGAGGTGTGGCGGATCCCCTACGGCGGGGCGGACAAAACCGTCGACGTGCACCTGTCCTGGCTGCGCCGCAAGCTCGGCGAGAGCGCCCAGGAACCGCGCTACCTGCACACCGTCCGGGGAGTCGGGGTGCGGCTGGACGCCCCGGGGGGCGCCCGGTGAGGGGCCGACTGGCGCTGCTGGTCGCTGCGGTCGGGGTGCTCGTCATGGTCGCGTTCCTGGTGCCGCTGGCCGTGCTGGTGCGCACCGTCGCCGCGGACCGGGCGACCGTGCGGGCCGCCGCCGACGCGCAGGGTCTGGTCCCGGTGGTGGGCACGGCCGAGCCGGACACCGTCCGGCTGACCGTCGAGCAGCTCGCCGCCGACTCGGGCCGCGAGGTGAGCGTGTTCCTGCCGGACGGCAGCGTGCTCGGCGCGCGGGTGCCGCGTACCCCGGCGGTGGCCCTCGCGGCGCGGGGGCAGAGCCTCACGGTCGAGTCCGCCGCCGGCCGGGAGGTGGTCATCGCGGTCCAGGGCCGGCCGGACGGGACCGCGGTGATCCGCACGGTCGTCCCCCGGGCGGAGCTGACCGCCGGGGTGACCCGGGCCTGGCTCGTGCTGGCGCTGCTCGGCGTGCTCCTGGTGCTGGTCGGGCTGGTCGTCGCCGACCGGCTGGCCCGCACCCTGGTCCGGCCGATCGCCGACCTCGGGGCGGTCTCCCACCGGCTCGCCAACGCCGAACTGGACGCCCGGGTCGAGCCGGCCGGACCGGCCGAGCTGCGGGAGGTCGCGGGCGCGCTGAACCACCTGGCCGAGCGGATCCAGGTGCTGCTGCGCGAGGAGCGCGAGCAGGTGGCCGACCTGTCGCACCGGTTGCGCACCCCGCTGACCGTGCTGCGGCTGGAGGCCGAGTCGCTGCGCGATCCGGACGACGCGGCGCGGCTCACCACCGCCGTGGACGGCCTGGAACGGGCGGTCACGGGCGTGATCCGGCAGGCCCGCTGGCGCAGTGCGGCGGCGGAGGGCGGCGGCTGCGACGCGGCCGCGGTGGTCGGCGAGCGGGTGGCGTTCTGGTCGGTCCTCGCCGAGGACACCGGGCGGAGCGTCACGCTCGACCTCGCGCCCGGACCGTTGCCGGTGCGGCTGACCGGCGACGAGCTGGCGGCCGCCGTGGACGCGTTGCTGGGCAACGTCTTCGCGCACACCCCGGACGGCACGCCGTTCACCGTCCGGCTCGCCCCGGACGCCGGGCAGGTGGCGTTGAGCGTGGCGGACGCCGGCCCGGGCCTGCCGCCCGGCTCGGTCCGGCGGGGCGCCAGCCGGGCCGGGTCGACCGGGCTCGGCCTGGACATCGCCGACCGGGCCGCCCGGGCCGGCGGCGGCCGGCTGGAGCTGGGCGGCGGCCCCGACGGCGGGGCGGCCGTGACGCTCCGGCTCCTTGCCGGCGCGGCCTTAACCCGGGATTAGAGCTCGGGTAGCCCGCCGCTAGCCGTCCCGGCCCGATCCTCGACACACAACCCGAGGAGAGGTGGGGACGATGCGACGAACTTCCCTGGTCCTGGCGGCGATGGGCGGGGCCGCGGTGCTGGCGGTCGCCGGCGTGGCGGTCGGCGTGACCGCGGCCGACCGGTCAGCTCCGGGCACCGCGCCGGCCGCCGTGACCGTCGACGACCTCGCGACAACGGTGGGCGGGTGCGGCGACGACACCGGAACGGCGGACGACAGCCCCGGGCCGGACGACTCCGCGACCGCCGGCCGGCCGGGCGGCGCACCGAGCGCCGCCGGACCGTCGAGCGGCGGGGTCGATCGGCAGCGGGCCGGCAAGGTCGCGCTGGCCCGGCTCGGCGGTGGCCGGATCGTGGAGATCGAGGCCGAGACGGAGCACGGCCGTCCGGTGTGGAGTGTCAAGGTGGCCCGCGCCGGCGGCACGTACGAGGTCAAGGTCGACCGGGGCGACGGCGCCGTGGTCGAGGTGGAGCGGCGGGCCGACGGCGACCGTCGCGCGGACGACGGGCGCGGCACCGACGACCGGTACGACGACCACGGCGGCGACCGCGGCGGCGACCGCGGCGACGACGATCGGTACGACGACCACGGTGGCGACGACCGGTACGACGACCACGGCGGGGACCGGTCCGGCGGCGACGACTGAGCCACCGGTCCCGGGTCCGGGCGGACGGGTTCCGCCCGGACCCGCCAGCGTCGGGGCACGGGTGCGGGCACCGGAACGGATGGCGCGTCGACGATGGCCGGAAAGCCTGTGGCGGAACGCGAGCGGGTCGCTACATTGAAGTATGGTGCCCGCCCACGGGGGTCGGGCGGCGGAACCGGTCTACCGCCCACTGCTGGCCGGTCGCCGGGGTGAGCTGGAAGCGCTGGCCCATCTCGACGACGCCACCGCTCCGCTGCTCGCTCCGGTCATCGACGTCCACGCGGTGGATCCGTGCACCGTGGACCTGCTCGGCCGGCTGCCGGCCGGGCTCCTCCCCGCCGTCGACGTGTCGGTGCTGCCGGAATCGCCGGAGAGCGAGCTGGTCCGCTGGGGCGTACCGCTGGTGCCGGTGATCGGGCTCGCGGACGGCAACCGGCGGTTGGTGGCACACGGCGCGGCCGCCCGGGCGTACGCGCGGCGAGCGGTGGTCCGGCTGCGGACCGGGCAGGACCGGGCCGGGCCGGACGCAACCACCGCCGCGGTGGAACGCGTGTGGCGACTGGCCCGGCTGGTGCCGGAGCAGTGCGACCTGCTCATCGACGCGGGGGACGTGTGCTGCCCGGCCGACGTCCGGCTGGCCGAGCCCCGGGTCCGCCGGCTGGCGGAGTGGGCCCGGCGGCACGCCTGGCGCTCGGTGACCGTGGCGGCCGGCGGGATGCCGCCGACGCTGGCCCGGCTCCCCACCGACGAGCCGGTGCCCCTCGACCGCTTCGACTGGCAGCTCTGGCAGCGCCTGGCCGACCTCGGTCTCGGCTACGCCGACTACGGCGTGGGCTGCGCGGTGCCCGGGACGGACGGGCCGGGCGACCGGCTGCCGACGCTGCGCTACACCACGACCGGGGCGTGGTGGGTCTACCGGTGGTCGCGGCGGGGCGGCCGGGGCGACGACCGCTTCTCCGACCTCTGCCGCACGCTCGTCGCGGCGCCGCACTGGCCGGCCGCGGGCGCGAGCTTCTCCTGGGGCGACCACGAGATCCTGCGCCGGGCGCGGCGCGGCGCGGGTGCCGGGTCGCCGGCGAACTGGGTCGCCTGGAGCACGTCGCACCACCTGGCGCACGTGCTGGCCACGCTGCTTCGTCCGGAGCGGGAGCAGCGCGGCGGGCCGTGGCGGGCCGACCAGGACAGCCCCGAGCGGGGGCGCGCCGGCCGGCCGCAGCGCGGCGGCGAGACCCGCCGCGCCGGGTGAGTCACTCCTTCTCGGTGAAACCGAACTGGACGATGCCCTCGTCGTCGACCGTCGCGTCCACCGAGGTGTCGTTGAGCAGTTCGGCGGCGTCGGCGTCGAGGAAGATCCGGGCACCCTGGTTGTCCACCACCTGGTCGCCCTGGATGGGCTGCTCGACCAGCTCGATGGAGAGCGAGCCGGCGTCGGTGTCGGCGGCGATGCGCAGCCCACCGGCCTCGGCGACGTCCTGCTGGTTGGCGAGGTCGCGGATCACCAGGATGGCGTTTTCGGTCATCGTCAGCATGGCGGAACTCCTCGTGGGCTGGTGCGGGAATCGCGGGCGGTCGACGCGGCCCACGTGGCCGGTCGGGACCCGGGGAAGGCGAATCAGGCTTCGCCGTGCAAACCGGGGCAGCTCGAACAGCCCCTCATGGCCTACGGTGCCCCCTGCCCGGGCATCCGTCAAATAGAGCCGGGTCAGTCGACACCGGACCGGTGACGCCGTGCCGGCGAATGTTTTCCCCGCCGTATTGGGGGTATTCCGGCGGGTTCGATCCGCACCCGGCAATAACTTTCGCGATGGAGCCTTCTCTGGAGGAAAGCTCCATGGCAGCATCGGTACATGCATCGTCGTCTCTTCCCCCGGGCGCTCGCGGTGCTGGCGCTGGTCGCCACCGCGGCCACCGCCGGCGCCCCCACCGCCACGGCCGAAGCGCCCACCCCGGCGCAGACCCGGCTGCACGCGACCATCGACGCGATCCTCGCCGACTCCCGGCTCGCCGGGGCGCAGGCGGGCGTGGTCGTCGTCGACACCACCACCGGGCAGACCCTCTACGACCGCAACGGCGACCGGCGGCTGATCCCCGCCTCGAACACCAAGCTGCTCACCTCGACGGCGGCCATGGAACTGCTCGGCCCGGGGCACCGCTTCACCACCGACGTGGCCGGCGACGGCGTACGCCGGGCCGGACTGCTCTCCGGCAACCTCTACCTGCGCGGCGGGGGCGACCCCACCATGCTGGCCGAGGACTACGACCGGCTGGCCGCCGAGGTGGCCGCCGCGGGCGTGCGGGTGGTGACCGGCAACCTGGTCGCCGACGACACCCGCTACGACAGGACGCGGCTCGGCCCGGACTGGACCTGGGACGACGAGTCCTACTACTACGCGGCGCAGGTCTCCGCGCTGACCGTCGCCCCGGACACGGACTACGACGCCGGCACGGTCATCATGCACGCCGCACCGGGCGGGCAGGCCGGCGCGCGGCCGAAGATCACCATGACACCGGCCAACGGCTGGCTGCGGATCGACAACCGGGCCGAGACGGTCGCCACCGGTGAGACGACCATCTCCTTCGAGCGCGAGCACGGTGGCAACACCATCGTGGTGACCGGCCAGATCGCGGTCGGGCAGGCCGAGGAGAGCGACTGGATGACGGTCTGGGAACCGACCGGGTACGCCGCCGACGTCTTCCGGTCGGCGTTGCACCGGCACGGGGTGCGGGTCCTCGGCGGGACCGTGCTCGGCCAGGCCACCCCGGCCGACGCCAAGCCGGTCGCCCGGCACGACTCGATGCCGCTGGCCGACCTCATGGTGCCGTTCCTCAAGCTCTCCAACAACGGCCATGCCGAGGTGCTCACCAAGGAGCTGGGCCGGGTGCTCTCCGGCTCCGGCACCTGGTCCGCCGGGCTGACCGCGATCAGCGAGTACGTCGGCGACTCCGGAATGGACACCGGCACGCTGCGCCAGCGCGACGGCTCCGGGCTGTCCCGGCGCAACATGATCCCGCCCGCCCAGTTCGTCGCGCTGCTCGCGGCGGTCCGCGCCGAGCCCTGGTTCGACACCTGGTACGCCGCCCTGCCGGTGGCCGGCAACCCCGAGCGATTCGTCGGCGGCACGCTGCGCAGCCGGATGCGCGGCACCGCCGCGGCCGACAACGTGCACGCCAAGACCGGCAGCCTGACCGGGGCCTCCAGCCTCTCCGGCTACGCCACCGACGCCGACGGGCACGTGCTGGCCTTCTCCGTCGTGCTCAACAACTACCTGACCTCGTCGGTCAAGGGGTTGGAGGACCAGATCGCGATCGCACTGGCCTCGTACACCGAGAAGGGGACGACCACGGCGCGGCTGGCGGTGCCGACGGCGCCGGAGTCGCCCCGGGTGCCCGAGGGCCTGGAGTGCTCCTGGGTGAAGCCCGCCCTCTGCTGAGACCCGATGCCCCTGCCCGCGGGATCGGGCAGGGGCACCGGGCGGCCGGCTCAGGCGCCGGGCCGGGGCGGGCGGGGCTCGGCTGCGGGGTCGCCGCGCTCGATCAGCGCGTCGATCTCGGCCGGCGGCAGGCCGCGCAGCGCGAGCACCCGCCGCCCCCAGCGGTGCAGCCGGCACGGGTGCGGGCTGGCGTCGTTGCGGCAGATCGTCCCGCCCGACCAGCGCCGAGGCGCGTGCACCACCACCGCCCGCACCGCGAACTGGGCGTCCTCGCCGGTCACGTACGGCGGCAGCGGGATCTCCCGCAGCACGTGGCCGTCGGACGGCGCGAGGGAACGGACGACGCGGGCACTGCTGCTCATCGGGTGAGCCTCCACAGCGGATGGCCGGATGGGGACCTCGGCAACGTACGACGGCCCGCCCCGGCCGCGACGGACAAACTGTCCCCGCGGCTCGGCCCGGCGGCGGCGCCCATCCGGGCCGCGGTCAGACCCGTTCCAGCACCACCACCGGGATCTCTCGGTCGGTCTTCGTCTGGTAGTCGTCGTACGCCGGCCAGGCGGCCGTCATGGTGCGCCACATCCGCGGCTTCTCCTCCGCCGTCGCGGTGCGCGCCCGGACCGGGAACGTGTCCGGCCCGACCTGCACCTGCGCCTCGGGGTCGGCGAGCAGGTTGAGGTACCAGGCGGGATGCTGCGGGGCGCCGCCCTGGGAGCCCACCACCAGGTAGGCGTCGCCGTCCCGGCCGTAGATCAGCGCGGTGCGCCGCAGCTTGCCCGAGCGCCGGCCCCGGGTGGTCAGCAGCAGGGTGAAGACGCCGGGACGCCACTCGTGGCCCTCCGCGCCGCCGGTCCGCACGTATCGCCGGATGTGCTCGGCGACCCAACCCTCGGGGCTGTCCAGCACCTGCTCGCTCGGGGTCATGGTGTCCCTCCCGGATCGTCGGTCGGCCCGCCGGGCCCACGCTACTCCCGGCCGGAGCCGGGCACCGGACGATCGGCGTCAGCGCAGCGCGACCGCCTGGAGGCTGACGTTGCCGCAGTCCCCCAGGGACTCCTCCACCGTCCAGGTCAGCAGCAGCTTCGCGCCGGCCGGGGCCTGGAACCGGATGGTGAAGTCGGCGGTCCGGGCGGTGTGCGGGTCCTCCAGGCGCAGGGTGCTGGCCGGCCCGCCGCCGGAGATCCGCAGGTCGAGGCGGCCACGGGCCATCCACACCCCGGCGTAGAGGTGCACGGTGCGCGGCCGCCCGTCGGCGGCCACCGCCAGGGTGAACCCGTTGCCCCGGTCGCAGGTGTACACCCCGGACAGGGTGCCGTCGGCCGAGCCGACCGGGGCGCCGTCGCGCCAGGCGTACGCCTCCGGGTTGTTGTCGTAGCTCTGCCGCTCGCCCCGACCGCCCTCGTCGCGGATGTCGCCGGAGCCGTGCCGCTTGCGCACCGGCGTCCGGGCGCCGAGCAGTCCCCACTGGACCCAGTCGACCGCGCCCACCGCGCTGAGGTCGACCCGCGCCGGCACGTCGGCCTGGCTCACGGTCAGCGTCGACGGCACCGCGGGCGTGGACGGTGACGGGCTCGGCGAGGGTGGGCGCTGGCGGGGGCGCAGGCCCGGCGTTACGGCCCCGGCCTGGGCACTGCCCGGGGGCGGCAGCACGGGACGGCCGGTCGGCGCGACGGGCAGCACCGCGGGCTCGTCGCGGGGCGTGTCGTGCTGCTCGCCGCCGAGATATGCCACCAGGGCGGTCAGGCAGACGATCGCGGCCAGCGCCTCCAGCAGCCAGCGGCGCCGCCGCCGGGTCCGGGCCAGCCGCCGGAGCGCCGACCGCGTCTGCCCGTGCGGGAACGACGCCCGGTCGCCGCCCCGACCGTGGTCCTGCTGCCCCACCGAACCTCCGCTCACCGCCGCGCTCCGGCCGCCGGTTCACGTTTCCATCATGGGCGGCGGTGCGCCATATGTCGGCGGGAGGCAGTTTCCACTTCGTTACCAATCGGTAGCGACGGCGACTCAACTCACCGTGACGGCCTCCAGCGTCACCCCGTCGTTCTCCCCGCCCACCACGCTCAGCGCCCGCCAGGTGAGCAGCAGCCGCTCGCCGCGCGGCGCGCGGAAGTGGACGACGTACTGGAAGAAGCGGTCCCCGGCGGCGAGGGCGACCTCGCGGACGGCCGGGTCGCCGCCACCGAAGAGCCGCACGTCGAGGCGGGCGCCGGCCGAGAACGCGCCGACGAAGAGCCGGACGGTCCGCAGGTCGCCGCTGCCGGCCACGCTCAACGCGAAGCTCTTTCCCGTGCCACGCTGGAACCGCCAACGTCACCCAGTTCCTCATGGTGGCCGCCTACTTCGGCTTCCAGTTCCTGCTCGCCCTGCACCTGCAACTCGTCCTCGGGCTGGACCCGGCCGCCACCGGCTTCGCCTTCCTGCCCACCCCGCTGGCGATCGCGGCCGTCTCGCTGGGGCTGGCCGGGCGCCTGGTGGCCCGGTTCGGCGCCCGGACCGTGCTGGTCGGCGGCCTGGCGCTCGCCGTGGCCGGGTTCCTGCTGCTGGCCCGCCTCCCGGTGGACGCCCGCTACGCCGCCGACGTGCTCCCGGCGCTGCTGGTCTTCGGCGTCGCGGGCGGGCTCACCCTGCCGGCGGTCACCACCCTGGCCATGGCCGGGGCGGAGCCCGCCGACGCCGGGCTCGCCTCCGGGCTGGCCAACACCACCCAGCAGGTCGGCGGGGCGCTCGGGCTGGCCGTGCTGGCCACCCTGGCGGCGAGCCGCACCGAGGCGCTGCGCGCCGCCGGCACCGACCAGGTCGCCGCCCTCGCCCTCGGCTACCGGTCCGCCTTCGCGGTCGCCGCCGGCCTGGTCACCGCCGCCCTCCTGGTCGCCCTCCTCACCGCCCGCGTCCGCCGCCCCGCCCCGCTCCCCACCGCTGCGGTCCCGGACGCCTGCCCCGCCCGCTGACCCCCGCGCCCCCGGCCTCCACGAGCGGCGTGCGATCTTGGCGAGTTCCCGTTCGCTACGAACGGAGACTCGCCAAGATCGTGCAGGCGTGGAGTGCGACACGCCATCGGCGCCGGAGGCGGGGGAGGCCGCCGCGCACTAGGAACTTGATGTCGTGAGTGGATCGGCTGCCGGTCCGACATCGCCCCGGCCGTGTCCGGGGCGGGCGCCCGGCGGGGCCGGCGGGGCCAGCGGGGACCCGGTGAGTCGCTGACGTCATCAAGTTCGTAGTCGGCGAGGAGGCCACCGCGGACCCGAAGCCGCGAGCGCCCGAGCCGTCGCGGCCGGCGGGGTCGGCGGGGACCGGGTGAGTCGCTGACGTCATCAAGTTCGTAGTCGGCGGGGAGCCACCGCGGACCCGAAGCCGCGAGCGCCCGAGCCGTCGCGGCCGGCGGGGTCGGCGGGGACCGGGTGAGTCGCTGACGTCATAAAGTTCGTAGTCGGCGGGGAGCCACCGCGGG
>NZ_JBEXLR010000021.1:0-24770 GCF_040610095.1 Micromonospora sp. NPDC004540 | reverse complement strand
ACCCGAAGCCGCGAGCGCCCGAGCCGTCGCGGCCGGTCAGGCGCCCAGGTCGTGCAGCACCCCGGCCAGCAGGTCGACGGCGGCCGGGTAGGCGTGCGCGGGCGGGTGGGCGTAGCCGACCACCAGGCCGGGCGGGCCGCTCGCCGGGTCGTGCCGGTGCATCGCCAGCCCGCCGACGGCGAGGCCGCGCGCGGCGGCCGCGGCCAGCACCGCGCCCTCGCCCGGGCCGTCCGGTCGCAGGTGGACGGTGGCGTGCAGGCCGGCCGCCACCCCGGCCACGGCCGACCGGCCGCCCAGCCGGCCCAGCAACAGGTCCCGCCGCTCCCGGTAGCGGCGCCGGACGGTACGGACCTGTCGGTCGTAGCCGTGGCCGTCGATCAGCTCGGCGAGGGCGAGCTGGCCGATCGTCTCGCTGTGCACGTCCAGGTGGCGCTTGGCCTCCACCACCGGCTCCACCAGCCGGGCCGGCAGCACCAGCCAGGCCAGGCGCAGCGCCGGCCCCAGCGTCTTCGCCGCGGTGCCCACGTAGGCGACCTGCTCGGGGGCGGTGCCCTGGACCGCGCCGACGGGCTGCCGGTCGTAGCGGAACTCGCCGTCGTAGTCGTCCTCGATCACCAGGCCGCCGGTGGCCCGGGCCCACTCCGCCAGCGCGTGCCGGCGGGCCGGGTGCAGGGTCACCCCGGTGGGGAACTGGTGCGCCGGGGTCACCACGGCGGCCCCCACCCGGGCCAGCGGCCCGGCGCCGAGCAGGTCGGTGCGCGCGCCGAGCCCGTCCACCGGCAGCGGCAGCACGGTGCCGCCGTGCCGGCGGACCACCTCCCGGTGGAAGGCCAGCCCGGGGTCCTCCATGGCCAGCACCGGCGTGCCGGCGTCCCGGAGCACGCCGGTGAGCAGCACCAGGGCCTGGACGTAGCCGGTGGTGACCACGACGCGGTCCGGGTCGGCCAGCACGCCCCGGGCCCGCCCCAGGTAGCCGGCGAGCGCCCGGCGTAGCTCCGGCCGGCCGCGCGGGTCGCCGTAGCCGTACGCCTCGGCCGGGGCGACGGCCAACGCCCGCCGGGTGGCCCGCAGCCAGGCGGTGACCGGGAAGAGCCCGACGTCGGGGCTGCCGGGGCGCAGGTCGTACCGGAAGGTCGGTGGCCCGGGCGGCTGCGGGGCCGGCGGCGGCGTGGCCCGGCGCAGCGCGCTGACCTCCGTGCCCGCGCCGATCCGGGCGACCAGCCAGCCCTCGGCGACCAGCTGGTCATAGGCGGCGCTCACCGTGCCCCGGGACAGGCCCAGCTCGGCGGCGAGGGTGCGGGTGGCCGGCAGCCGGGTGGCCGGCGGGAGCCGGCCGTCGCGGATGGCCTCGCGCAGCGCCCGCTCCAGCCCGGCCCGCCGGCCGCCGCTGGCGTCCAGCTCCAGGTGCAGGTCGACGCCGAGATCGGCCCAGTCCGTCGGCACGGAATTGGAGCTTACGGGCGGGCCGCCGGCGGGGCGAGACTGACCGCATGACCGAGCTGAGCCGGCGGGCCGCTGCGCTGCGTGCGCTGCACCGCCCCGGGGACCCGCTGATCCTGCCGAACGCCTGGGACCCGGGGTCCGCCCGGGCCGTAATCGCGGCGGGCTTCCCGGCCGTCGCCACCAGCAGCGCCGCCGTCGCCGAGGCGCTCGGCCACGCCGACGGCGAGGCCACCCCGGTGGCCGAGATGTTCGCCGCGGTCGCCCGGATCGCCGCCGCGGTGGCGGTCCCGGTCACCGCCGACCTGGAACGGGGGTACGGGCTGCGCCCGGCCGAGCTGGTCGAGCGGCTGCTGGCGGCCGGCGCGGTGGGCTGCAACATCGAGGACTCCGACCCGCGTACCGGGGCGCTGCACGACGTCGAGGAGCAGGCCGAGCTGCTGGCCGGGATCCGGGCCGCCGCCGCGGCGGCCGGCGTGGATCTGGTGCTCAACGCCCGGGTCGACGTGCACCTGCGGGCGTACGGGCCGGCCGAGGGGCGGCTCGTCGAGGCGGTCCGCCGGGCCCGTCGCTACCTGGCGGCGGGAGCGGACTGCGTCTACCCGATCCTGCTGGCCGACCCGGAGGAGATCCGCACCCTCGTGGCCGAGGTGGAGGCTCCGGTCAACGTCCTGGCCCGGCCCGGTGCACCGGCCCCGGCCGAGCTGGCCGCCCTCGGCGTGGCCCGAATCAGCTACGGCTCGAGCCTGTACGCGGCCGCCCGCGCCCGTATGGTCGGGATGCTCGCCGCGATTCAGGCGAGCGACGAGGCGTTTCCGACCGGGGAGGAGGCCCCGTGACCTACCCACCGCCCCGCTACTCCGGGGACCTGGGCGAGCAGTCGGCCACCTACCGTCCCGCGGATCATCCCGCGGAGCTGGTCTATCCCTCCGGCGGTACGGCGAGCTACCTGGCCACCGGCGCGTCGACCAACGGGCAGTTCGGCCTCTACCGCTGGGAGATGGGGCCGCAGCCGAGCGGCCCGTCGCCGCATTTCCACCGGTCCATCTCGGAGTCCTTCTTCATCCTCTCCGGGACGGTGCGCATCTACGACGGCCGGCGGTGGATCGACACCGTGCCCGGGGACTTCGTGCACGTCCCGGAGGGTGGCGTCCACGCGTTCCGCAACGAGTCCGGCGAGCCGGCCTCGATGTTGCTGCACTTCGCCCCCGGTGCGCCGCGCGAGGGCTACTTCGAGGGCCTGCTGGACCTGGCGGACAGGAGCGAGGAGGAGAAGGCGGAGTTCTTCCTGCGGCACGACACGTTCTGGGTCTGATCCCGCACCCCGCCGACGGGCACGCCGACCAGGCCCGGAGCGATTGGAACACCGCCGGGCGCCGTGTCGGGGTTGCCGACCCGCGCTCGGCCCGGGAAGGTGGGCGGATGGGCGCCGCTGACGAGACCCGGGACGGGGTGTCGCTGACCAACCTGGACCAGCCGCTGTTCGACGGGGCCGGGGCCACCAAGCGCGACCTGGTCGACTACCTGGACGCGGTCCACCAGCGGATCCTGCCCGGGCTGCGGGACCGGCCGCTGTCGGTGATCCGGGTGCGGCCCGGCCAGGACCCGTTCATGCAGAAGAACCTGCCCAAGTACACGCCGGACTGGGTGCGCCGCACCTCGGTCTGGGCGGAGGCCTCGCACCGCAGCATCTCGTACGCCCTCTGCGACGACCGGCGAACCCTGCTCTGGTTCGCCAATCAGCGGGCCGTCGAGTACCACCCGACGCTCGGCCACGCCGGCCACCCCGAGCACCCGACCCACCTCGTGCTCGACCTGGACCCGCCGCCGGGTGACTCGTTCGGCGTGGCGGTCCGCACCGCCCTGCTGGTCCGGCAGGCGCTCACCGAGGCCGGACTGGCCGGGGCGGTGAAGACCAGCGGCGCGAAGGGGTTGCACGTGATCGTGCCGGTGGACCCGGCGACCACCGCCGAGGAGGCCGCCGCGGCGACCCGCGCCCTCGCCGCCCGCGCCGAACGGCTCGACCCGGCGCTGGCCACCACCGCCTTCATCGTCGAGGACCGGGGCGGGCGGGTCTTCGTCGACTCCACCCGGTCGTACGGGGCGACCGTGGTGGCCGCGTACAGCCCGCGGATCCGGCCGGGCACGCCGGTGTCGTACCCGGTCGGCTGGGCCGACGTCGAGTCGGCAACCCCCGCCGACTTCACCGTGAAGACCGTGCCGGCGCTGCTCGGCGACCGGGACCCCTGGGCCGAGGCGCTGCCGGCGCCGCAGCGGCTGCCGGAGGAACTGGTGGCCGAGGGCCGGACCATCCCGGTGGCCCGGGTGCAGGCCATGCACGAGGGCAAGCGCCGCGCCAAGGCCCGCCGCGAGGCCGGCTGACCAGAGAAAAAGCCCGGGCCGGCGGCCCGGGCTTTTTCGTGTCTGTGCCCCCGGCAGGATTCGAACCTGCGCCCCCGCCTCCGGAGGGCGGTGCTCTATCCCCTGAGCTACGGGGGCTCAGCGACCCGAGAAGACTAGCAAACTCCTACCCGGATCACCCAATCGGCATCCCACGCCGGCGTTTCTGCCGATCATGAGGTTAACGGCGCAAGCGGAGATCCACATCGCCGCCAACCTCATGATCACCGAGCCGGGCGGGCGGGTGGCCCAGGTCGGGGTCGGGGTCGGGGGGTCAGGCGGCGGCGACGGGGCGGCCGCAGCTGGGCAGAGGGTGCAGGAGGATGCGGCGGGGGAGGCGGCGGGGCCACTCGTTGCGTGGCCAGGAGCCGTCGACGATCAGGTGCACCGTGCGCTCCTCG
This sequence comes from Micromonospora sp. NPDC004540, assembly GCF_040610095.1. NCBI lineage: Bacteria > Bacillati > Actinomycetota > Actinomycetes > Micromonosporales > Micromonosporaceae > Micromonospora > Micromonospora sp. NPDC004540. The sequence goes on along the minus strand of NZ_JBEXLR010000021.1, from coordinate 20,529 downwards.
GCGCCGCTGAGCCGCAGCACGAACTCGCGGGGGAGCGGCGGGTCGACCGTGGGCGTTGTGATCATGAAGCGCACCCGGCCGCGGGACGAGACCGCGGAGATCACGTCGGCCGCCGGCATGGTGCCGCGCAGGCGTACCCGGCCGATCCAGTAGACCTCCGCGGCGTGCTCCTGGGCGGCCCGGGTGATCGACGGGTACTCGCTGCGTACCCAGCGTTCGACCGCGCCGACGCAGAGCCCGCAGGCCCGCTCGCGGGGCTCCCGCGGACCCAACCCCCAGGCCCGCAGGTACGCCCCGACCGTGCCGGCGTCCATGGTCAGCTCGAACTGGCGCTCGATGAGGTTGGTCAGGCTCTGTCGCGTCCAGAGCTCCTCGTCCAGGCCGAACTCGTCGGGGTGGACGCCCCGCAGCACGTCGATCAGTTCGAGTTCCTGTTCGCGGCTGAGCGTTCCCGGCTCGCCCTGCCGCAGTCCGCGACGGACGGCTGCCACCGCCCCGTCACCGCCGATGGTGTGGCGTCGGCACCAGCTGGTCACCGACCGCCCTGCGTCTCTGAGTGCAACCCCCACGTCCTGCGCAACGAGCCCGAATCGCAACTGGTCACGATATGTGTGGAGAAAAGTCTCCAAGCAGCGCAATGGGTTGTACGACCCAAACCGTTATAAACCGGCATAACGGGTGCAGCCCGGTTCGGGGTACGCGAAGGGCCCGCGTCGCACACGACGCGGGCCCTTCGGCCGAGCAGGTGTTACAGGCTGCCGCCCAGGCGCTTGAGCGCCGCCGACAGGTTCGCCAGGTCGGTCTGCTGGGTGTTCTTCATGACCTGGGCGACCGCCAGCACGTCGTCGTCGTGCCCCTGGTCGAGGATCCCGTCGATCATGTGCACCCCGCCGACGTGGTGCCGGATCATCATCTGCAGGAACAGCACGTCGAACTCGCGCCCGCTCGCGGCCCGCAGCTTCGCCATCTCCTCCGGCGTGGCCATGCCCGGCATCAGCCCGTTCTTCACCGACGCGCCGTCCGACATCCAGGCCATCGGCGGCTGGTCCCCGGTCGGGTCCAGCTTCCAGGAGCGCAGCCAGGTCTGCATGGTGCCGATCTCGCCCTGCTGCCCGGTGGCGATGTCGCCGCCGATCTGGCGTACCTCCGGGTCCTGGCCCTGCCGGAACGCCAGCAGCCCCATCGCCACCGCCTGCGCGTGGTGGCTGGTCATGTCCCGCGCGAAGCCGGCCTCGGCCGAATCGTTCCCCGGCCGGGTGAGGGACGGGGTGAGCAGGCCGCCCGCGTACCCCAGGAGGAGCCCGACCACGACGGCGGCGGCCAGGGCCAGCAGGCCGAAGCGCCGCGCGGCCCCGTGGTCACCGGGGTCGGTGACCGAGGCCTCGTCGAGGTCGGGGTCCGTGGTCGCGGCAGCGGTCATCGCGGCGTCCTTACTGGGTCGGCTGCTCGGGCATGTTGTTGCCCAGGTTGTCCCGCGGCGTGGTGCCGGTGGCGGTGACGCCCTGGTCACAGAGCGCGGTCGGGCCCTCCACGGAGGCGTTCACCCGCAGCGTCTTGATGAACTCGTCGATCCGGCCGTCGTCGGCGTTGTCGACCTTGAGCTGGAAGCCCCAGGCCTGGAGCGAGATCGGCTTGTCCAGCCCCTCGAACGGGCTGAGCATGAGCTTCTCCTTGCCCTCGACCTTGGCCTTGAGCTTGGCCACCTGGTCGGCGGGCAGGTCGGGGCGGTAGGTGATCCAGACCGTGCCGTGCTCCAGGCTGTGCACCGCGTGCTCGTTGGCGATCGGGGCGTCGTAGACGTCACCCATGCAGTTCTGCCAGGCCTGGTTGTGCGGGCCGCCGACCGGCGGGAGCACGTCGTACTTGAGCGAGCCCGCCTGGTGCTGGCCGCCCTTGACCAGGTCCTTGTCCTTCTTGCGGTAGTCGACGATGCCGTTGATCGCGTCGGCCCGCTTCTGCCAGGGCTGCGAGCCCTGGTAGACGGCCCACGCGCCGACGCCGATGATGCCGACGGCCAGCACACCGACCGCGACGAAGAGGGCGATCGGACCCCACGAGCGACCCTGGCTCACCTTCACCGGGGTGACCGGCTTGCGGCCCTTGCCGCCGGTCTGCCGGGGACCGCCCTTGCCGGCGCCGGCCTTGCCGCCGGCGGGCTTGTCGGCGGCCGCGGGCCGGCCGGCGGCCGGCTTCTTGCCGGTGCTGACCACGGTCGGGCGGCGCTCCGGGCCGCCCGGGGTGCTGATGCTCATCGTGCCTCGTCAGGTCGGTCGGTCAGGGAGCCGCGGGGCCGGTTCACATGCTGGGTCGCCGCCGCGGGGACCGAGTCTACCCCCGATAACATGGTTCGGTGACTCCCGCAGAACTCGCCGAGGTCGTCCTCTCCGCAGCCCACGCCGTCTTCGAAGACCGGGGCCTGGATCGCTCCGCGCTGCCCGCGCAGACCACCGTCGAGCGACCCCGCAACCCCGAGCACGGCGACTACGCCTCGACGCTGGCGCTGCAGCTCAGCAAGAAGGTCGGCGTGCCCCCGCGGGAGCTGGCCGCCGCCCTGGCCGACCAGTTGGGCAGGGCGCCGGGGATCAAGTCGGTGGAGATCGCCGGCCCGGGCTTCCTCAACATCCGGCTCGACGCGGCCGCCGCCGGCCAGCTCGCCAAGGTCATCGTCGAGGCCGGCCCGGCGTACGGCCGCAGCGACACCCTCGCCGGCCAGCGGATCAACCTGGAGTTCGTCTCGGCCAACCCGACCGGCCCGGTGCACATCGGCGGGGTCCGCTGGGCGGCCGTCGGCGACGCGCTCAGCCGGCTGCTCCGGGCTACCGGCGCCGACGTCGGCACCGAGTACTACTTCAACGACGCCGGCTCCCAGATCGACCGGTTCGCCCGCTCGCTGCTCGCCGCCGCCCAGGGCCAGCCGGCCCCGGAGGACGGCTACGGCGGCGCGTACATCGCGGAGATCGCCGCCGAGGTGGTGAAGCGCCGGCCCGAGGTGCTGGACCTGGCCGAGGCCGCCGCCCAGGAGGTGTTCCGGGTCGAGGGCGTCGAGCTGATGTTCGCCGAGATCAAGTCGTCGCTGCGCGACTTCGGCGTGGAGTTCGACACCTATTTCAACGAGAAGGACCTGCACGACCGGGGCGAACTGGACAAGGCGCTCGACCGGCTGCGGGAGCAGGGGCACCTCTACGAGTCCGAGGGCGCCACCTGGCTGCGCACCACCGACTTCGGCGACGACAAGGACCGGGTGCTGCGCAAGTCCAACGGCGAGTGGACCTACTTCGCCGCCGACTGCGCCTACTACCTCGACAAGCGCGAGCGCGGCTTCGAGCGCGTGGTGATCATGCTGGGCGCCGACCACCACGGCTACATCGGCCGGATGAAGGCCATGGCGGCCTGCTTCGGCGACGACCCGGAGCGCAACCTAGAGATCCTCATCGGCCAGCTGGTCAACCTGCTCCGGGACGGCGCCCCGGTGCGGATGAGCAAGCGGGCCGGCACCGTGGTCACCCTGGAGGACCTGGTCGACGCGATCGGCGTGGACGCCTCCCGCTACGCGCTGGCCCGCTACTCCAGCGACTCGCCGATCGACATCGACGTGGAGCTGTGGACCCGGGCCACCCGCGACAACCCGGTCTACTACGTCCAGTACGTGGCCGCCCGCACGGCCAGCGTGGGCCGCAACGCCGCCGAGGTCGGGCTGACCCGGGGCGAGGCCGCCGGCTTCCACGCCGAGCTGCTCTCCCACGAGAAGGAGAACGAGCTGCTCAAGGCGCTCGCCGAGTTCCCGGCCGTGGTCTCCTCGGCGGCCGAGCTGCGCGGTCCGCACCTGGTCGCCCGCTACCTGGAGCGGCTGGCCGGCGCCTACCACCGGTTCTACGACAACTGCCGGATCCTGCCGCGCGGCGACGAGGAGGTCACCGACCTGCACCGGGCCCGGCTCTGGCTCAACGACGCCACCCGGGTGGTCATCGCCAACGGCCTGCGCCTGCTCGGCGTCTCGGCCCCGGAGCGGATGTAATGCGAGCGCGAGGAGTGAGCTTGCGAGCCCCGCAGTCGCGAAGCGGAGACAACTGATGCGGGCGCACGAGGCCGGCGCCCTGCACGGCGACATCGGCAACCGGGGGCCGGCCTGGCTGCGCACCCCGGTCGACGTCAACGACCTGGTGCCGCAGCTGTGGCCGCGCAACGTAGCGCGCGGCGCGGGTGGCGCGCTGGCGGTGGCCGGCCTGGACGTCCGCGACCTGGCCGCCGAGTTCGGCACCCCGGTCTACGTGCTCGACGAGGACGACCTGCGCGCGCGCAGCCGCGAGTTCCGCGACGCCTTCCCCGACGCCGACGTCTACTACGCCGGCAAGGCGTTCCTCTGCCGCGCGGTGGTCCGGATGATCGCCGAGGAGGGCCTGTTCCTCGACGTCTGCACCGGGGGTGAGCTGGCCACCGCGCTGTCGGCCGGAATGCCGCCGGAGCGGATCGGCTTCCACGGCAACAACAAGTCCGTGGCCGAGCTGACCCGGGCCGTGGACGCCGGGGTGGGCCGGATCATCGTCGACTCGTTCGCCGAGATCGACCGGCTCAGCGCGCTGGCCCGCGAGCGCGGGGTACGCCCGAAGGTGCTGGTCCGGGTGACCGTCGGCGTCGAGGCGCACACCCACGAGTTCATCGCCACCGCGCACGAGGACCAGAAGTTCGGCTTCTCCCTCGCGGGCGGGGCCGCCGCCGCGGCCGCCTTCAAGATCCTCGACGAGGACGTGCTGGAGCTGCGCGGGCTGCACTCGCACATCGGCTCGCAGATCTTCGACGCCAGCGGCTTCGAGGTCTCCGCCCGCCGGGTGCTCGCCCTCCAGGCGCAGATCCGCGACGCGCGCGGGGTGGAGCTGCCCGAGCTGGACCTGGGCGGCGGCTTCGGCATCGCCTACACCACCCAGGACGACCCGGCCGCGCCGCACGACCTGGCCAAGCGGTTGCGCAAGATCGTCGACGGGGAGTGCGCGGCGGAGAAGCTGGCCGTGCCGCACCTGTCCATCGAGCCCGGCCGGGCGATCGTCGGGCCCGCCGTGTTCACCCTCTACGAGGTGGGCACGGTGAAGGACGTCGACGGGATCCGCACCTACGTGAGCGTCGACGGGGGGATGAGCGACAACATCCGCACCGCGCTCTACGACGCGTCCTACTCGGCGACTGTGGCCAACCGGGTCTCGGCCGCCGAGCCGATGCTCGCCCGCGTGGTGGGAAAGCACTGTGAGTCCGGGGACATCGTGGTGAAGGATGAATTCCTGCCCGCCGACGTGCAGCCCGGAGATCTTGTCGCGGTGCCCGGCACCGGGGCCTACTGCCGGAGCATGGCCAGCAACTACAACCATGTCCCGCGGCCCCCGGTCGTCGCCGTCCGCGACGGTCGGGCCCGGCTGATCGTCCGCCGGGAGACCGAAGACGACCTGCTCGCATTGGATGTGGGATGACCTCACCCGTTCGCTTGGCGCTGCTCGGCTGCGGCACGGTCGGCAGCGACGTGGTCCGGCTGCTGCACGAGCAGTCGGCCGACCTCGCCGCCCGGATCGGCGCCCCGCTGGAGATCGCCGGCATCGCCGTCCGCCGGGTCGGCCGGGACCGCGGCGACCTGCCGGTCGACCCCGCCCTGTTCACCACCGACCCGCTCGGCCTGGTCAAGCGGGACGACGTGGACGTCGTGGTGGAGGTCGTGGGCGGGATCGAGCCGGCCCGCACCTGGCTGGTCGAGGCGCTGCGCGCCGGCAAGAGCGTGGTCACCGCCAACAAGGCGCTGCTCGCCGAGGACGGCGCGACGCTGCACGACGCGGCCGCCGAGGGCGGGGCCGACCTCTACTACGAGGCCAGCGTCGCCGGCGCCATCCCGCTGCTGCGCCCGCTGCGCGAGTCGCTGCACGGCGACCGGATCAACCGGGTCACCGGCATCGTCAACGGCACCACCAACTTCATCCTCTCCGCCATGGACGCCACCGGCGCCGGCTTCGCCGAGGCGCTCGAGGAGGCCACCGAGCTGGGCTACGCCGAGGCCGACCCGACGGCCGACGTGGAGGGCTTCGACGCCGCCGCCAAGGCCGCCATCCTCGCCTCGCTGGCGTTCCACACCCGGGTCACCGCCGCCGACGTGCACCGCGAGGGCATCACCGAGGTGACCGCCGCCGACGTGGCCAGCGCCAAGGCCATGGGCTGCACCATCAAGCTGCTCTGCATCGCGGCGCGGGGCGCCGACGCGGCCGGCCGCGAGACGGTCAGCGTCCGGGTGCACCCGGCGATGATCCCGCTGACCCACCCGCTGGCCGGCGTCGGCGACGCGTTCAACGCGGTCTTCGTCGAGGCCGAGGCGGCCGGGCAGCTGATGTTCTACGGCCGGGGCGCCGGCGGCGCGCCGACCGCCAGCGCGGTCCTCGGCGACGTGGTGGCGGTGGCCCGCAACCGCCTCGCCGGGGTGCATGCGGCCAGCGAGTCGGCGTACGCCGACCTGCCGGTGCGGCCGATGGGCGAGGCGCTCACCCGCTACCACATCAGCCTCGACGTGGCCGACCGGCCGGGTGTGCTGGAGGCGGTGGCCGGGGTCTTCGCCCGGCACGAGGTCTCCATCGCCACGGTGCGGCAGGGCCCGGCCGGCGGCGCCGACGCCGAACTGGTCATCGTGACCCACGTGGCGCCCGACGCCGCGCTCGCGGCCACCGTCCGCGAGCTGCGCGGGCTGGACATCGTCCGCTCGGTGACGAGTGTGCTGCGAGTCGAGGGCGGGGCGTAGCCGTCCGTCCCGCCTGATGGTTAAGGGGAGGTGTGCCGGCGGCGGGTCGGGAAGGCTGGTCCACGCTGGGAGGGGCCCCGCGACCGGGGGCGGCAGACGCGAGGAGTGCGACATGTGGCGGGGTCTGATCGAGGCGTACCGGGACCGGCTGCCGGTCACCGACGCCACTCCCGTCGTCACCCTGCACGAGGGCAACACGCCGCTGCTGCCGGCGCCCGTGCTCTCCGCCCGGGTCGGCGCCGACGTGTGGCTCAAGGTCGAGGGGGCGAACCCGACCGGCTCGTTCAAGGACCGGGGCATGACGGTCGCCGTCTCCAAGGCCGTCGAGGCCGGTGACAAGGCGATCATCTGCGCCTCCACGGGCAACACCAGCGCCTCCGCCGCCGCGTACGCGGCCCGCGCCGGGATCACCTGCGCGGTGCTGGTGCCGCAGGGCAAGATCGCCCTGGGCAAGCTGGCGCAGGCGCTGGTGCACGGCGCCAAGTTGCTCCAGGTGCAGGGCAACTTCGACGACTGCCTGTCGCTGGCCGGCAAGCTCGCCCAGGACTACCCGGTCGCGCTGGTCAACTCGGTGAACATCGACCGGCTGCACGGGCAGAAGACCGCCGCGTTCGAGATCGTCGAGGCGCTCGGCGACGCGCCCGACATCCACTGCCTGCCGGTCGGCAACGCCGGCAACATCTCCGCCTACTGGATGGGCTACTCCGAGGACCTGCGCGACGGCAACGCCACGAAGGCCCCGCGGATGTACGGCTTCCAGGCGGCCGGCGCGGCCCCGATCGTCACCGGGCAGGTGGTGCCGGAGCCGTCCACCATCGCCACCGCCATCCGGATCGGCAACCCGGCGAGCTGGACCAAGGCGGTCGACGCCCGGGACGCCTCCGGCGGGCTGATCGAGGCGGTCACCGACCGGGAGATCCTCTCGGCGTACCGGCTGCTGGCCCGCGAGGTCGGGGTCTTCGTCGAGCTGGGCAGCGCGGCCAGCGTGGCCGGCCTGCTCCAGCAGGCCGCCGCCGGCCGGGTGCCGGCCGGCGCCACCGTGGTCTGCACGGTGACCGGCCACGGGCTCAAGGATCCGGAGTGGGCCATCTCCACGGCGCCCGCCCCGCTGACCATCGCCAACGACTCCCTCGCCGCCGCCCGCTCCCTCGACCTGGTCTGACGCGCCCACTCCGGGCCGGAGCGGGCACCGTCACCCCGGCCGGGGTCCGTGCGTGGGAGCGTGATCGCGTGCGGCAGACTCTGGACACCCCGTACACCCCTTTCCAGGAGTGAGTAACGCCCATGTCGCTGCTCGCCAGATTCAGTCTCGCCAACCGGGGCCTGATCGCCCTCATCGCGCTGGTGACCACGGCGTTCGGGGCGTTCGCCGTGCCGTCGCTGAAGCAGCAGCTGCTGCCGTCGCTGGAGTTCCCCGCCGCGTTCATCGTGGCGCCGTACCCGGGCGCCGCGCCGGAGATCGTCGAGTCCCAGGTCGCCGAGCCGATCGAGAGCAGCCTCCAGGGCATCCCGGGGCTGGAGAAGGTCACCTCCACCTCGCGCGAGGGCTCCGCCACCGTCCAGGTGCAGTACGAGTTCGGCACCGACCTGGACGACGTGGTCAACAAGATGCAGACCGCGCTGAGCCGGATCGACGCCCAGCTTCCCGAGGGCGTCGACCCGCAGGTGATCGCCGGCAGCACCGACGACCTGCCTGCCGTGGTGGTCGCCGCGACCGGCGGCGCCGACGAGCAGGCCCTGGCCGAGAAGCTGCGCGGCACCGTGGTGCCCGAGTTGGAGGGGCTGGACGGGGTCCGCACCGTCGACGTCACCGGCGCCCGCGACCAGGTCGTGACCATCGTTCCCGACCCGGCGAAGCTGGCCGCGGCCCGGCTGGCCCCGACCGCCATCGCCCAGGCGCTGAAGACCAACGGCGTGGCGCTGCCGGCCGGTGCGGTGCTCGACGGCGGCCGCTCGCTGCCGGTGCAGGTGGGCACCCCGATCCGCACCGTGGACGACCTGCGCGGGATCGTGCTCAGCACCGCCCCCGCCGCCCCGGTACGCCTCGGCGACGTGGCCCGGGTGGAGCAGCAGCTCGCCCCGGCCACCGCCTTCACCCGCACCAACGGCAAGCCCAGCCTCGGCATCGCCGTCACCGCCTCGCCGGACGGCAACGCGGTGGCGATCTCGCACGACATCCGCGACCGCCTGGACGAGCTGGAGGCCGCCTCCGGCGCCGACCTGACCGTGGTCTTCGACCAGGCCCCGTTCGTCGAGCGGTCCATCGAGAGCCTCACCACCGAGGGCCTGCTCGGCCTGCTCATGGCGGTCGTGGTGATCCTGGTCTTCCTGCTCTCGGTGCGCTCCACCGTGGTCACGGCGGTCTCCATCCCGCTGTCGGTGCTCGTCGCGCTCATCGTGCTCTGGGCCGGCGACTACTCGCTGAACCTGCTCACCCTCGGCGCGCTCACCATCGCCGTCGGCCGGGTGGTCGACGACTCGATCGTGGTGCTGGAGAACATCAAGCGCCATCTGGAATACGGCGAGCCGAAGCGGGACGCCATCCTCGCCGCGGTCCGCGAGGTGGCCGGCGCGGTCACCGCGTCCACCCTCACCACGGTCGCCGTGTTCGCGCCGATCGCCCTGGTGGGCGGCTTCGTCGGGCAGCTCTTCGCGCCGTTCGCGATCACCGTGACGGTGGCCCTGCTCGCCTCGCTGCTGGTCTCGCTGACCGTGATCCCGGTGCTGGCGTACTGGTTCCTCAAGCCGCCGCGCCGCGGGGTCGACGAGGCCGCCGCCCGGCACGCCGCCGCGGAGAAGGAGCTGCGCAGCCCGTTGCAGCGGGCGTACCTGCCGGTGATCGGCTTCGCCACCCGGTCCCGGGCGACCCGCTGGGCGACCGTGGCGCTGGGCCTGCTGGTGCTCTTCGGCACCTTCGGCCTGGCCCAGAAGCTGGAGACCAACTTCCTGGACGACTCGGGCCAGGACACCCTGGCCATCCAGCAGGAGCTGCCGGCGGGCACCGGGCTCACCGGCACCGACCAGGCCGCCGCGCGGGTCGAGGAGATCCTCCGCCGTACGCCGGGGGTGGCGACCTACCAGGTCAGCGCGGGCGGCGGCGACAACCCGTGGGCGGGCGGCGGCAACGACACCGCCTCCTGGTCGCTGGCGCTCACCGACGACACCGACGCGGCGGAGGTCCGCGAGAAGCTGCGCAAGGAGTTCGACGCGCTCGGCCCCGACGCGGGCGAGCTCACCTTCGGCGGCGGGCAGAACGCCGGCTCCGCCAACCAGCTCGAGGTGGTCGTGCAGGCCGCCGACCAGGAGACGCTGACCCGGGCCGCCGAGGCCGTCCGGGACGCGATGGCCGGCACGGCGGGCGTCGAGGACGTCACCACCGGCCTGGCCACCCGGGTGCCCCGGGTGGAGGTGACCGTGGACCGGGTCGCCGCGGCCCGGGCCGGGCTGACCGAGGCAGCGGTCGGGCAGGTCGTCGCGCAGGCGTACCGGGGGGCGCCGCTCGGCCAGGTCACCCTGGACGGCACCCCGCAGGACGTGGTGCTGAGCACCGGGGCCCGGCCGCCGCTGAGCCTGGCCGAGCTGCGGGCGCTGCGGGTCGGCCCGGTGAAGCTGGACGACATCGCCGACGTCAACCAGGTCGAGGGCCCCCAGCAGGTGACCCGGATCGACGGAAAGCGGAGCGTGTCGGTGACCGGCACGGCCACCGGCTCGAACCTCGGCGCCACCACCCAGGAGCTGCAGAAGAAGCTGGACGCGCTGGACGTGCCGGGGGCGACGTTCGTCATCGGCGGCGTCAGCGCGGACCAGGCCGACGCCTTCGCCGACCTGGGGCTGGCCGTGCTGGCCGCGATCGCGATCGTCTTCCTGATCATGGTGGGCACGTTCCGCAGCCTGACCCAGGCGCTGATCCTGCTGATCTCCGTGCCGTTCGCGGCGACCGGCGCGATCGGGCTGCTGCTGCTCACCGGGACCCCGCTGGGCGTGCCGGCGCTGATCGGCGTGCTCATGCTGGTCGGCATCGTGGTGACCAACGCGATCGTGCTGCTCGACCTGATCAACCAGTACCGGGGGCAGGGCATGGGCGTGACCGAGGCGGTGGTCGAGGGCGGCCGGCGCCGGCTGCGGCCGATCCTGATGACCGCGGTCGCCACCGTGTTCGCGCTGCTGCCGATGGCGTTCGGCCTGACCGGTGAGGGCGGCTTCATCTCCAAGCCACTGGCCGTCGTGGTGATCGGCGGGCTGCTCAGCTCGACGCTGCTGACGCTGATCCTGGTGCCGACCCTCTACACGATGGTGGAGCGCACCAAGGAGTCCTTCCGCGAGCGCCGGGCCCGCCGGCGGGGCACCCCGGTGCCCGCCGAGCCGCCGGCGCCGGTCCCCGTGACCGTCGGGGCTCCGGCGGCCCCGGCCGAGGCCGCCGGCCCGCCGGCCCGCCCGGCCCCGTCGGCCGCCCTGGTCGACGGCACGGACCAGTTCGAGGTGCTGCGCCTGCCGAAGAGCCGCCGGTCCCCGCTGCCGCCGACGGAGTAACCGCGCGACCCCGGAGCGGGTGCCCGTCCCGTGCCGGGCGGCCACCCGCCCCCGTACGGGGGACAGTGGGGAACAACCGGTGACGGTACGGTGAGTGAGCCGACACCTACTGTGGGTGTCGGCTCGTCCCGCGGTGCCGGGGCGGCCCGGCCGGAGCGGGAGCGGGGGCGATGGCGGACGGCGTGGCCCGGTGGGGCAGGCGTACGGTGCTGCGCCGGACCGCGCTGCTGGCCGGGGGCGCCGCGCTCGGTGCCACCGCGACCTCGCAGAGCACCTGGATCGCCGACCGCCGGCTCCCGCTGGGCGGCGGGCCGGCCAGCGCCACGCTGGGCAACCGCTACCAGCAGGTCGGCGGCGGCGGGGTCGAGGTCGTCTGGGCCGTCCGCACCGGCGCCCCGCTGGTCGCGCTGACCTTCGACGACGGGCCGGGGCCACAGTGGACCCCGATGGTGCTGGACACCCTGGCCGAGCACCGGGTGCCGGCCACCTTCTTCCTGGTCGGGGGGTCGGCCCGCCGGCACGCCGCGCTGGTCCGCGACCGCCTGGGCGGGCACGAGGTGGGCAACCACAGCTGGGCGCACCACGACCTGGCCCGGATGGACGCCCGCACCGCCTACGACGACCTGCGCCGCAGCCACGAGGCGATCCTGGCGGCCACCGGGGCGGCCCCGCGGCTGCTCCGCCCGCCCTGGGGGCATCTGGGCGGCGCCGTGCTCCACGCCGCCGCCCGGCTGAACTACCGGCTGGTGCTCTGGACTCTCCAGATGGTGGAGGGGGAATACCCGGACGACCCGGCCGGGCACGCCCGGCGGATCGTGGCCGACGTGCGGCCCGGCACCATCCTGCTCGGTCACGACGTCGGCCCCGGGCGGCGGCTGGTCGCGCTCCGCGGCCTGCCCGACATGATCACCGGGCTGCGCGCCCGCGGCTACACCTTCGTCACCGTCTCCGAACTGCTGCGCCGCGCTGCCGACCCGGGAGTGGCCCGATAGGGTTCCGGCGTGTCACCCACCGTCTCGGTCCTCGTCCGCAACCGCGACTTCCGCAACCTCTTTCTCGCCGAGCTGGTGGTCTTCGGGGCCGACTGGTTCGTCATGGTGCCGCTGCTGGTGCTCCTGCCGGCGCTGACCGGCAGCGGGGTGTGGGGCGCGCTGGTGCTCGCCGTGGACACCGGCATGACCGCGCTGCTGCTCCCGTACACCGGCACCATCGCCGACCGCTTCGACCGCCGGAAGATCATGATGGCGGCCAACCTCGCCGCGCTGGCCGGCATCCTGCTGCTGCTCGGCGTCCGTGGCGCCGGCACGGCCTGGCTGGCCCTGGTGTCGATCGCCGCCGTGGCGGTGGCGAAGGCGTTCTACTCGCCGGCCGCCCAGGCTGCCCTGCCGAACGTGCTCGACCCGGCCGACCTGGCCGCCGGCAACGCGATCGCCGGCTCGGCCTGGGGCACCATGACCGTGGTCGGCGCCTCGCTCGGCGGCATGCTGAGCGCCGCCGCCGGCCCGTACGCCAGCTTCTGGGTGGCCGCGGCCGGCCTGGCCGGGGCGGCGGGCCTGGCCGCGCTGATCCGCCGGCCGTTGCAGGCGCCCCGCGACCCGGCGGCGGTCGTCCCGCGCACCTGGCCGGCGATCCGCGAGGCGCTGGGCTACATCGCCCACCGGCCGCGGGTGCTCGCCCTGGTCACCGTGAAGTCGGCGGTCGGGCTGGGCAACGGCGTGCTGACCGTCTTCCCGCTGCTCGCCGGGCTGTACGGGGTCGGCGCGGTCGGCACCGGCCTGCTCTTCGCCTCCCGCGGCGCCGGCGCGCTGGTCGGCCCCATCCTGATGCGCCGGGTGCTCAGCAACCGGGCCTGGCTGCTCACCGGCCTGGCCCTGTCCATGTCCCTCTACGGCCTGGCCTACCTCGGCGTCTCGGTGGTCGACTGGTTCCCGCTGGTGCTGGTGCTGGTCTTCCTGGCCCACCTGGGCGGCGGCAGCAACTGGGTGCTCTCCAACTACGCCCTCCAGGGCGAGGTGCCGGACCGGCTGCGCGGCCGGGTCTTCGCCACCGACATGATGCTGGCGACCCTGGCCATCTCGATCAGCCAGCTGGTCGTGGCGCTGGTGGTCGACGCGGTCGACGAGCGCACCGTCCTGGCCGGCTGCGGCCTGGTCACCGTGGTCTACGCGGTGGGCTGGCGGCTCGCCACCCGGCGGCTGTCGCTCACCGACCCGGTCGAGGAGCCGGCACCCAGCCGCACCCCCTGAGCGGGATCGCCGTCGGGCCGCCGTTCCCACGGTCCGGGCGATCCGGCGCGCCGTCGGTGCCGGGACCTAGCATGAGCCGGTGCCGATGACTTTCACCTCCGGTCCCGTCCGGGTCCGGGTGCCCGCGACCAGCGCGAACCTGGGCCCGGGCTTCGACTCGCTGGGGCTGGCCCTCGGGCTGCACGACGACGTGGCCGCCGAGGTGACCGCCGGCGGCGTACGGGTGGCGGTGACCGGCGAGGGCGCCGGCGAGCTGCCCGGCGACGACCGGCACCTGGTGGTGACCGCCATGCGGGCCACCTTCGACCTGCTCGGCGGGCAGCCGGCCGGGCTGGCCCTGGAGTGCGTCAACCGGATCCCGCAGGCCCGGGGCCTCGGGTCCTCCTCGGCGGCCATCGTGGCCGGGGTGCTGCTGGCCCGGGCGCTGGTCGCCGACGGCGCGGCACGGCTGGACGACGCCGCCGCGCTCCAACTGGCCTCGGAGCTGGAGGGGCACCCCGACAACGTGGCGCCCTGCCTGCTCGGCGGCTTCACCGTGGCCTGGACGGAGCCCGGCGGCGCCCGGGCGGTCTCGCTGCCGGTGGCGGCGGCGGTCCGGCCCACCGTCCTCGTGCCCGGCGAGCGCGGGCTGACCTCGGTGGCCCGGGCGGCGCTGCCGGCCACCGTGCCGCACGGCGACGCGGCGCTGACCGCGGGGCGGGCGGCACTGCTGGTGCACGCGCTGACCGCCGATCCGGCGCTGCTGCTGCCGGCCACCGTCGATCGGCTGCACCAGGACTACCGGGCCGGGGGCATGCCGGCGACGGCCGCCCTGGTGAATGCGCTGCGTGCGGCGGGTGTGGCGGCTGTGGTCAGTGGGGCAGGCCCGACCGTGCTGGCGCTCTCCGAGGTCCCCGCGGGATTCGACGCGGGAACAGATTGGCGCCGGTGGGAGTTGCCGATAGACGTCAGCGGTGCCCGGGTTGCCCGGGGTAGACTTGGACACGCCGAGCGGGACCCTGTTGCCGCAGGTCGGAAGAGTTGATTACGCTCTACACCTAGCACAGCCGCGAAGCATGCGATCTCCTGCGGGTCGGCGCACCCCCGAAGCTCTCGGCGGTCAGCCCGTCACCCCTGCCAAAGGCCCACGCCGCACCGCAGTTTCCACAGGTCGCCGCAGACGGCGAGACCTGCTCACCGACGTTGGTGAGTCGGGAAACCGACCGGCTGCTGTGTCACAGACTCCCGCGACGCGTCCATGCGAGGCGGGTGCACCGAGGCCGCCCGGCCACCTGTTCTCGACTCCGGGCAGCCCCGGCCTATCGAGGGAAGGAATCCATTGAGCGACACCACCGACGTGACGTCGGATGTTTCCAACGTCGCTGGCGATGCCACCACTGCCGCCCCCACACGCCGTCGGCGCAGCGGTACCGGCCTGTCGGCGATGCTGCTGCCTGAGCTCCAGAGCCTGGCCGCGTCGCTCGGTATCTCCGGTACGGCTCGCATGCGCAAGGGCGAGCTGATCAGCGCGATCACCGAGCGGCAGGGCGGCGCCGCCGCCGGAACCCCTCGACCGCGGGCCGAGGTCGCGGCCGCGGCTGCTCCCGCCCGCGAGGAGGTGCACGCCGAGGTCCGCGAGGAGCGGGCCGAGACCGAGCGTCGCACCGCCGAGGCGGCGCCGGCGGCCGAGGCGACCGAGACCCGCACCCGCAGCCGCAGGGGCCGGGCGGCCGCCGCGACCGCGGAGGCGCGGCCGGCCGAGACGCGCGCCGAGGAGGCTCCCGCCGAGACCGGTGAGCGGGCCGAGCGCGGCGAGCGTGCCGAGCGCGGCGAGGGCCGGGGCCGCGAGCGGGCCGAGCGCGGTGGCGAGCGGGCCGAGCGCGGCGGTGACCGGGCCGAGCGCGGTGGCGAGCGGGCCGAGCGCAACGACCGGGGCGAGCGTGCCGACCGGGGCGAGCGTGCCGAGCGGGGCGAGCGTGCCGAGCGGGGCGAGCGCAACGAGCGGGGCGAGCGCGGTGACCGGGGCGAGCGCAACGAGCGCAACGACCGGGGTGACCGGGGCGACCGCAACGACCGGGGCCAGCGCGCCGAGCGCAACGACGACGGTGACGAGGACGGCGAGGGCGGCGGCCGGCGCGGCCGGCGCAGCCGGTTCCGGGACCGCCGGCGCGGCCGCGGCGAGCGTGCCGAGGGCGGCGACGGTGGCGGCCGCGAGCCGCAGGTCGGCGAGGACGACGTGCTCGTCCCGGTCGCCGGCATCATCGACGTGCTCGACAACTACGCCTTCGTCCGGACCACCGGCTACCTGGCCGGCCCGAACGACGTGTACGTCTCGATGTCCCAGATCAAGAAGTACGGCCTGCGCCGCGGTGACGCGATCACCGGCGCCGTGCGGGCCGCCCGGGACGGCGAGCAGCGGCGCGACAAGTACAACCCGCTGGTCCGGCTCGACACCATCAACGGGATGGAGCCGGACGAGGCGAAGCGCCGGCCGGAGTTCTACAAGCTCACTCCGCTGTACCCGCAGGAGCGGCTGCGGCTGGAGACCGAGCCGAACGTGCTGACCACCCGGGTCATCGACCTGGTGATGCCGATCGGCAAGGGCCAGCGGGCGCTGATCGTCTCGCCGCCGAAGGCGGGCAAGACGATGGTGCTGCAGGCCATCGCGAACGCGATCACCCGGAACAACCCGGAGTGCCACCTGATGGTGGTGCTGGTCGACGAGCGGCCGGAAGAGGTCACCGACATGCAGCGGTCGGTGAAGGGCGAGGTCATCGCGGCCACGTTCGACCGTCCGCCGCAGGACCACACCACGGTGGCGGAGCTGGCGATCGAGCGGGCCAAGCGCCTGGTCGAGCTGGGCCACGACGTGGTCGTGCTGCTCGACTCGGTGACCCGGCTCGGCCGGTCGTACAACCTGGCGGCGCCGGCCAGCGGCCGGATCATGTCGGGTGGTATCGACTCCACCGCGCTCTACCCGCCGAAGCGCTTCCTGGGCGCCGCGCGGAACATCGAGAACGGTGGCTCGCTGACCATCCTCGCGACGGCGCTGGTGGAGACCGGCTCGATGGCCGACACGGTCATCTTCGAGGAGTTCAAGGGCACCGGCAACGCCGAGCTGAAGCTGGACCGGAAGATCGCCGACAAGCGGGTCTTCCCGGCGATCGACATCAACCCCTCCGGCACCCGCAAGGAGGAGGTCCTGCTCGCGCCGGAGGAGCTGGCGATCGTCCACAAGCTCCGCAAGGTGCTGCACTCGCTGGACTCGCAGGCGGCGCTCGACCTCCTGCTGGACCGGCTCAAGCAGTCCCGCACGAACATCGAGTTCCTGATGCAGATCGCGAAGTCCACTCCGGGCGAGTGATCTGAGCGGCTCCGAAGAGGGGCACGGCCTGCGGGCCGTGCCCCTCTTCGCGTGTGCGGCGCCGGTCGCCCGGTGAAGTTTTCCTTCGGTTAAGCCAGAGGGTATTGAAACTTCTGTTCAGTCTCGGGTTGACTGTGGCCCATGCGAATCCGCAGTCGATCCGCCCGTCTCGCCGGCGTCCTGCTGCTGACGCCGCTGCTCACCCTCACCGCCCCGGTCCCGCCCGGTGCGGCGGCGGCCGTGGCCGAACCGCACACCCCGGCCGAGGACGCGCCCGCCGCCTCCTCCCTTCCCGACTCCGCGGTCGCCCTCGCCGGCGGGTCCGGCGTGGAGCCGGCCGGCGGCCTGGAGACCGCGAAGACCACCCGTCCGGTCGCCCCCGGACTCGACCTCACCTCCTTCGACCGGTACGACGCCGACGGCTGGCTCCGGGCCGACGCGCTCACCGCCGACCTCTCCGGTGGCGTGACCGTCGACTACGTCAACTCCGGCGCGGTCACCCGCGACGAGCCGCTGCGTGCGGCGGTGGACCGCTCCCGGGCGGTGGCCGCGGTCAACGGCGACTTCTTCGACATCAACAACTCGGGCGCGGCGCAGGGCATCGGCATCCGCTCCGGTGAGCTGGTCCAGTCGCCGGTCGCCGGGCACACCAACGCCGCCGCGATCAGCGCCGAGGGGCTCGGCCGGGTCATCCAGGTCGGCTTCGAGGGCACCGCCGCCCTGCCCGCCGGGCCGGTGTCGCTGACCCAGTTCAACAACATGGTGCAGCGCGACGGCGTCGGTGTCTTCACCCCGCTCTGGGGCTCGTACACCCGCAACCGGGCCGTGGAGGGCGCCGCGCGGGTGGTCGAGGTGACGGTGACCGGCGGCCGGGTCGCGACCGTGGCCACCGCGGCCGGGGAGGGCCCGATCCCGGCCGGGACCACGGTGCTGCTCGGCCGGGAGGCCGGCGCCGACGCCCTGGCCGCGCTCCGCCCCGGTGACCCGGTCGACCTGACCTGGCGGCCGAAGGCCTCCGACGGGAGCAGCCCGCGCGCCGCGGTCGGCGGCGGCAGTGTGCTGGTCCGCGACGGCGTGGTGCAGAGCATCGCCGACGCGAGCCTGGCCCCGCGCACCTCGGTCGGGTTCTCCGCCGACGGTCGCCGGATGATCATGCTGACCGTGGACGGCCGGCAGGTGGACAGCCGGGGCGTCACCCAGACCGAGATGGGCCGGATGATGGTCGAGCTGGGCGCGTGGAGCGCGCTCAACCTCGACGGCGGCGGCTCGTCGACCCTGCTGGCCCGGGAGCCGGGCGCGGCGGCCGTCCAGGTGGAAAACAGTCCCTCGGACGGCAGCGAGCGGCCGGTGCCGAACGGCCTGGCCATCTACGCGCCGCAGGGCAGCGGCCGGCTCACCGGCTACTGGCTGGAGACCGCCAGCGACCCGACCGCCGCGCCGGGCGTGGCCCCGATCCGCGGCGGCCGGCCGGACCGGGTCTTCCCCGGCCTCACCCGCCGGCTCACCGCCGCAGGCTACGACGAGACGTACGGGCCGGCCGCCGGCGCGCCGCAGTGGCGGGCCAACCCGGCCGCCCAGGGCACCGTGGACGACGGGGTGTTCCGGGCCGGCCGCCCGGGCCGCAGCACCGTCACGGCCTGGCGCGACGAGGCGCGCGGCACGCTCGACCTGACCGTCCTGGGCGCGCTGGAGCGCGTCGACTCCACGGTGGACCGGCTCGGCCTCAACCAGCAGGGCGACACCGGCCTGTTCGGTGTGGTCGGCTACGACGCGGAGGGGAACACCGCGCCCATCGAGCCGGCCGACCTCAAGCTGGAGTACGACCACGACCTGCTCGACGTCACCCCGACGGCCGACGGCAACCTCGCCGTCAAGGCGCTCGCCGGCACCGGCTCCGCGCTGGTCACCGTCCGGGTCGGCGCGAAGACCACCGTGCTCCCGGTCACCGTCGGGCTCACCGACGTGCCGGTGGCCGGCTTCGACGACGCCACCTCCTGGAAGTTCAGCCAGGCGCGGGCCAGCGGCGCGGTCGCCCCGGCCCCGGGCCACACCGGCACCGGCCTGAAGATGTCCTACGACTTCAGCCAGTCCACCGGCACCCGCGCCGCGTACGCGGACCCGCCGGCCTGGATTCCGGTGCCCGGCCAGCCGCAGGCGTTCGGCATGTGGATCAAGGGCAACGGCACCGGCGAGTGGCCGAGCCTGCACCTGCACGACGCCCAGGACACCCAGTTCGTGCTGCGCGGCCCCTACCTGACGTGGACCGGCTGGCGGTACGTCGAGTTCACCGTCCCGCCCGGCGTGCAGTACCCCGTGCGGGTGCGCCGGTTCTACGTGGCCGAGACCGACCCGGCCAAGCAGTACAAGAGCGAGGTGGTCATCGACGACCTGGTGGCCCGGGTGCCCACGACGGTGCAGGCGCCGGAGGAGCCGAACATCACCGACCGGGTGGTGCTGCGGGACGGCACGGTGGACGGCGCGCCCTGGCGTTTCGCGGTCATGTCCGACGCCCAGTTCGTGGCCGCCAACCCGGACAGCGACCTGGTCGCCCAGGCCCGCCGCACGCTCCGCGAGATCCGCGCGGCGAAGCCCGACTTCCTGGTCATCAACGGGGACTTCGTGGACACCGCGTACCCGGCGGACTTCGCCCTGGCCAAGCGGATCCTGGACGAGGAGCTGGGCGGCGAGCTGCCGTACTACTACGTGCCCGGCAACCACGAGATCATGGGCGCCCCGATCGACAACTTCCGGAGCGTGTTCGGCGACACCTCGCGGGTCTTCGACCACGAGGGCACCCGCTTCGTCACCCTGAGCACGGCCACCGGCTCGCTGCGCGGCGGCGGGTTCGACCAGGTCGAGCTGCTGCGGAAGACGCTCGACGCGGCGGCCGCCGACCCGGCGGTCGGCTCGGTCACCGTGCTCTTCCACCACCCGCCCCGCGACCCCAGCCCGGCCAAGGCCAGCCAGCTCGGCGACCGGAAGGAGGCCGCGCTGGTGGAGCAGTGGCTGGCCGACTTCCAGCACCGCACCGGCAAGGGGGCCCTGATGGTCAACGGGCACGTCGGCACCTTCCACGCCGACCGGGTGGACGGCGTGCCGTACGTGATCAACGGCAACTCGGGCAAGGACCCGTCCACCCCGGCCCAGCTCGGTGGCTTCACCGGCTGGACCGAGTTCGGCGTCGACCCGGTGACCCCGCAGGAGGCGGAGCAGGCCCGCCGGGACCCGCTCGCCGAGGGGCCGCGCTGGATCGCCGCGGAGTTCCACGCCCACGTCGACCGGCTCGCCCTGGCCGCCCCGGCCGAGGTCGCGGTCGGCGCCCCGGCCGCCGTCACGGCCACGCTCACCCAGCCCGGCGGCCGTGCCGTCCCGGTGGCCGCCCCGGTCAGCGCCGACTGGTCCGGCTCGCCGAACCTGCACATCGGCGCCGCCGACGGGGTGAAGCCCTGGCACGTGGCCCGGTTCGACCCGGCGACGGGGCGGCTGACCGCGCTGCGCCCCGGTGCGCAGGTGCTGCTCGCGGTCACCGTCAACGGCGTCCGCGCCGAGGCGACGGAGGTCTCGGTCTTCGTCCAGTCGTACCTGCCGCCGCCCCGGATGATCGTCTTCGGGGCGATCGACTACGCCGCCGCGGTGGCCCGGATCGGCCG
>NZ_JBEXLR010000020.1:0-81834 GCF_040610095.1 Micromonospora sp. NPDC004540 | reverse complement strand
TTCTGCGCCGGACCGTCGAAACCTACGGGCCGGCGCCGCGATCCCCTTCTGCGCCGGACCGTCGAAACCTACGGGCCGGCGCCGCGATCCCCTTCCGCGCCGGGCGCCCCCGAAACGCGACGCGGGCCGGTGCCCGCACCTCCGGCCGGTGCGGCGGGGGCGCGTGGCAGAGTGGCGGGGTGACCTCCCCCGCCGCCCGCCGGACGCTGCGCCCCCCGGCCGGCTACCGACTGGCCGCCTCGGTCCGCGCCCTCACCTTCAGCCCCTACGACCCGTGCGCCCGGATCGCCGCCGGCAGCTTCTGGTGGGCCACCCGCACCCCGGCCGGCCCGGCCACCCTCGCGCTGCGCCCCGCCGCCGGTGAACTGGTCGCCGAGGGCTACGGCCCCGGGGCGGACTGGGTGGTCGAGCGGGCCGACGCGGTGGCCGGGCTCCGCGACGACCTGACCGGGTTCGGGGCGCTGGCCGACGCGCACCCGCTGGTGGCCCGGCTGGCCCGCGAGCACCACGGGCTGCGGATGCCCGCCACCGGCCAGGTCTTCCCCCGGCTGCTGCGGGCCGTCTTCGAACAGAAGGTCACCGGCAAGGAGGCGTACCGGGCGTACGCGGCGACCGTGCGGCACTTCCGGGAGCCGGCGCCGGGGCCGCTGCAGCCGCTGCTGCTGCCGCCCGAGGCGGCGGCGGTGGCGGCCACGCCGTACTGGGTCTTCCACCCCTTCGGCGTGGAGCAGCGCCGGGCCGACACGCTGCGCCGGGCGGCCGCCGTCGCGGACCGGCTGGAACGCTGCGCCGACGCCGCCGAGGCCACCCGCCGGCTCACCGCGATCGCCGGCATCGGCCCGTGGACCGCCGCCGAGGTGGTCCGGGTCGCGTACGGGGACCCGGACGCGGTCAGCGTCGGCGACTACCACGTGCCCAACACGGTGGCCTGGGCCCTGGCCGGGGAGCCGCGCGGCGACGACGCCCGGATGCTGGCCCTGCTGGAGCCGTTCCGGGGCCACCGCGGGCGGGTCTGCGTGCTGCTGGAGGCCGCCGGCATCCAGGCGCCGAAGTACGGCCCCCGCGCCCCGATCCGCTCCTTCGCCGGCTACTGACCCGGGCGGCCGGCGGAGGCGGCTACCGACCCCGGGCGGCCGGCGACGCTGGCCGGTGACCGGTGCAGAGCCGGCGCAGGGTCCGCCCCAGCCACCACGCGTACGCCTGCTGGACGGCCCGGGCGACCGGCCCGGCGGCCCGCACGTACCAGCGGGCCGGCCGGCTGAACGCGGTGACCTCGAACCACACACCGTCGGCGGCCCGGGTGACCAGGAACGCCTCCTCGCCGACCTCCGGGTGCCCGGGCAGGGTGCCGTAGCCGAACCCGGCCCGATCCGGCTCGTCCACCGTCCAGACCACCTCGGTGGGGCCCCAGATCCGCAGCGGGCCGACCCCGAGCCCCGGGGTGACCCGCACCCCCGCGGCCACGCGCGGCGCGTCGGTGCGCATGACGACCCCCGCGGCCCGGTGCAGCCGCCAGCCGAGCACCGCGTCCGCCGCGGTCGGGAAGCCGCCGTCCGGCAGCCGGACCCGGTGGCGCAGGTGGTGGTAGCCGGCCGGCAGGCGTCCGTCGCGGGTCGCCCCCACCTCCGGGTACGTCAGCTCGGCCACGTCGGCCTCCTCCTCGCGCGGGACCCCGCCAGCGTACGGCCGGGTCGGGTGGCCCGCCGAGGGCCGGTCCGGCGGGCTGTGGTGGGCTTGCCGGGTGACCGACGAGCTGACCATCGCCCCGGCCGGCGTCGCGGACGCCGGTGAGATCCTCACCGTGCAGCGCGCCGCGTACCTGGTGGAGGCGCAGCGCTACCGGGACGTGTTCCTGCCCCCGCTGACCGAGACCCTGGACGAGGTCCGCGCCGCCCTGGCCGGCCCGACCGTGGTGCTCGCGGCCCGGCTCGGGCCCCGCCTCGTCGGCTCGGTACGCGCCCGGATCGACGGCGACACCGCCCACGTCGGCCGGCTCGCGGTCGCCCCGGACCAGCAGGGGCGCGGCATCGGTGGCCGGCTGCTGACCGCGGTGGAGTCCGCCTGCGCCGGCCAGGTGGCCCGGTTCGCCCTGTTCACCGGCGCGGAGAGCGCGGAGAACCTGGGCCTGTACGCGCGGCGCGGCTACCGCGTGGTGGCGCACCGGCCGGACGAGAACGGCAACCGCCTGGCCGTGCTGGAGAAGACCGTGGCGGGTGGCCCCGGCGCGGTCAGCCCCGCTCGCAGCGGCGCCTGAGCCCGTCGGCCTTCAGCGGGACGGTCAGGCCGCCTCGCGGAGGTCGGCCAGGCCGACCGGGGCGTACCGCCGGAGCAGCAGTTCCAGCTCGGCCACCGAGGCCACCTCGCCGACCACGTTCGCGCCGCCGCCGTGCTCGGCCGGGTAGCGGTGCACCAGCCGGTAGCGGTAGCGCCCGCGGATCAGCTCCACGCTGACCCGCCACCGCCCGCAGCATCCGCAGCTCCACTCCGGCACGCCGCGACCGTAGCCCTGACCTGCGGTTTCACCATCCGGGCGCGGGTGACGAAGGGGTCCGGGACGGGACACGCCGCCCGGCACCGCCGGTGATCTGCCTCACGACCGTCGGTGGGGTCTGGTTGACTGGTCGCCGTGGACCTGCCGATCAATCCGCCGGTCGAGCCGATGCTGGCGAAGAGCGTGCCCCAACTGCCCACCGATCCCGGCCTGACCTACGAACCCAAGTGGGACGGCTTCCGCTGCATCATCTTCCGCGACGGCGACGAGGTCGAGCTGGCCAGTCGCGGCGGCAAGACGATGACCCGCTACTTCCCGGAGGTGGTGGAGCAGGCGCGCCGCCAGCTCCCGGAGCGGTGCGCGGTCGACGGGGAGCTGATCGTGATCCGCCGGGACGGCCCGGGCGGCCAGCCGCGGCTCGACTTCGAGCTGCTGGCCCAGCGGATCCACCCGGCCGCCTCCCGGGTGAAGCTGCTCGCCGAGACCACCCCGGCCGACTTCGTCGCCTTCGACCTGCTCGCCCTCGACGACGAGCTGCTGACCGACCAGGCCTACCCGGAGCGCCGGGCCCGCCTGGAGAAGGCGCTGGCCAAGGTCCGGCCGCCGGTGCACGTCACCCAGGTGACCACCGACCCGGCGACGGCCCGGCGCTGGTTCGACGTGTTCGAGGGGGCCGGGCTGGACGGGCTCATCGTCAAGCCGGCCGACCTGCCCTACGAGCCGGGCAAGCGGCTGATGTTCAAGGTCAAGCACGCGCGCAGCGCCGACGCGGTGGTGGCCGGCTTCCGCTGGCACAAGTCCGGCCCGGTGGTGGGCTCGCTGCTGCTCGGCCTCTACGACGACGCCGGGGTGCTGCACCACATCGGGGTCAGCTCCTCGTTCAGCGCGGCCCGGCGCAAGGAGCTGCTGGACGAGCTGGAGCCCTACCGGGAGGTCGGCGGCGACCACCCGTGGGTGCACGGCGACCACGAGCGGGGGCAGCGCATCCCGGGCGGGGTGAGCCGGTGGACCGGCGGCAAGAACCTGGAGTGGGAGCCGCTGCGCCCGGAGCTGGTGGTCGAGGTGGGCTACGACGCGATGGAGGGCGACCGACTGCGGCACACCGCCCAGTTCGTCCGCTGGCGCCCCGACCGCGATCCCCGCTCCTGCACGTACGACCAGCTGGAGCGCCCGATCCGCTACGACGTCGACCAGGTGCTGCGCGGGGATCCGGCGGCGACCGTCGGCGACGGGCCGGGCCGGGCGTAGCCTGGCGGTCCACACGATCATGGAGGGCTCCACGTGACCCGCTTCTTCGACCGGATCCGTCGCCGGCCCACCCTGGCCGGGTTCGTCGCGGCGCTGGTGCTCACCGCCGGCTGCACGCTGCCGGCGTTCGCCCCGCGGGCCGAGAGCCAGGGCGAGGCGGCGGCCCCGGGCACCGCGCCGACCTGGCGGGCCTGCCCGGAGGTGCCGGACGAGCTGGTGGGGCGGGGCGCGGCGGGCATGCGCTACGACTGCGCCCGGATCGCCGTACCCCGCAACTGGGGCACCGGGGCGGCGACCGGCGCGACCGCCGGGCCGGGCGCCGGGGAGACCTTCGAGATCGCGCTGATCCGGATCCGCTCGAACAAGCAGCGCGACCGGATCGGGTCGCTGGTGGTGAACCCGGGCGGTCCCGGCGCGTCCGGCGTGGACACCGCGGTCTACCTCTCCTTCGGGCCGGGGTTCGGCGGGCTGCCGGCCGACGTGACCGACCGGTTCGACATCGTCGGCTTCGACCCGCGCGGGGTGGCCCGGTCCAGCCCGGTGAAGTGCATCCCCGACGCCGACCTGGACGCCAGCTTCGGCTACGACCCCGACCCGGAGAGCCAGGCGTCCTTCGACGGCTTCGTCGACCTCAACCGGCGGGTCGGCCAGCGGTGCGGCGGGAAATACGGCGACCAGCTGCCGCTCTACGGCACGGAGCAGGCCGCGCGGGACATGGACGCGGTGCGCGCGGCCGTCGGCGACGAGAAGCTGACCTACCTCGGCTACTCCTACGGCACCCTGCTCGGCGCGACGTACGCCCAGCTCTACCCGCAGCGGGTGCGGGCGCTGGTGCTCGACGGCGCGGTGGACCCGCGGCAGAAGCTCGTGGCCGGCTCGGAGAGCCAGGCCAAGGGCTTCGAGCGGGCCTTCGACAACTTCTCCCGCTGGTGCGCGGCGAACGCGGGCCGCTGCCCGATCGCGCCGGACGCCCGAGCCGCGGTGACCACGGCCATCGACAAGGCCAGGGTCTCGCCCGTCCGCGGGAAGGACGGCCGGGAGGCCACCGCCGGCTGGGTGTTCTACGCGGTCATCTCCTCCCTCTACACCGAGCAGGGCTGGCAGGAGCTGGCCCGGGCGGTCGACGCGTTGCAGGGCGGTGATCCGACCGGCGTGTTCAAGCTCGCCGACGCCTACGCGGGCCGCGAGGACGACGGGCACTACTCCAACCTGTTCGACGCCAACATGGCGGTCAACTGCGCCGACGAGACCGAGAAGCCGACCCGGGACCAGATCCGGTCGCTCCAGTCGCAGTGGCGGCAGAAATACCCGCTGTTCGGCCCGGCGCTGGCGGTCGGGATGCTCGGCTGCGTGGAGTGGCCCGGCGGGCGCGACCCCTACCCGACCGGGAAGGCGGCCGGCGCGCCGCCGATCCTGGTGGTCGGCACCACCGGCGACCCGGCCACGCCCTACGAGCAGACCGCCGCGCTGGCCTCGATGCTGGGCGTCGGCCGGGTGCTCACCTGGGAGGGCGAGGGGCACACGGCCTACCCGCAGACCGCCTGCGTGACGGCGGCCGTCGACGCCTACCTGGTCTCGCTCACCGTCCCCCGGGAAGGGCTGCGCTGCCCCGCCCGGTGACGGCGGGCGGGCCGGTCAGCCGGCCGCCCACCCCGCGGCCGGCGTCGTCACCGGCGCCGGCGGCGCAGGCGGCGCCGTTCCCCGGGCGGGGCCGTGCTGACCGGCTCGGGGCGCTCCGGCTCGGGCACCGCGATGCCCTGCCGGGCGGCCATCTCCTCCACCAGCGCCCGCAGCCGCCGCACGTCCGCCTTCAACTCCTCCTGCTCGGCGTGCTCGAAGGCATCGTCGTCCACGATGAGCCGGCTGGCGAAGTGGGCGGTGATCAGCGGGATGACCAGCAGCACCATGGTGGAGATGAGCAGCGCGGCGAGGAACCGCCCCTCGAAGGAGGTCGGGGAGATGTCGCCGTAGCCGACGGTGGAGGCCGTCACCACGGCCCACCAGACCGAGTCGGCGGCGCTCTTGTGCTCGGCTTGGCTGTACAGCACGCCGGCCACCACGATCATCAGCAGGTACGAGATGATCAACGTGCGGGGCGAGTTGGCGAACCAGACCAGACCCCGGTAGATCCCGCGGAACGGCAACAGCAGGACGTCCATGGCGCACATGCTGCCCGGTGCCGGCAACCGACGCGACCGCATCGTCGGGCGTGACTGTGCGAGGCTGCCCGACATGACCGATGTGATCTTCCGGGAGGCCGTCCGGGCCGACCTGCCCGCCGTCATCGCCCTGCTCGCCGACGACGTGCTGGGCAAGGCCCGGGACTTCACCGAGGTGGACGAGGCGTACGAGCGGGCGTTCGCCGCCATCGACGCCGACCCGCGCAACCACCTGGTCGTCGCGGAGACCGGCGGCGAGCTGGTCGGCTGCTTCCAGATCACCTACATCCCGGGGCTGGGCCGGCACGGCGCCGAGCGGTCGCTGATCGAGTCGGTCCGGGTCCGCTCCGACCTGCGCGGCCGGGGCCTGGGCCGGGCGATGATGACCTGGGCGATCGACCGGGCCCGGGAGCGGGGTTGCGCGCTGGTGCAGCTCACCACCGACAAGAGCCGCGCCGACGCGCACCGCTTCTATCGCGACCTCGGCTTCGTGGCCAGCCACGAGGGCATGAAGCTGGCCCTCTGACGGTCAGGTTGGCGGCGATGCCCCCACCCGGAGCTCTGCTGTCCCGCCGACGGCGGGTCGGGGCCGCCCTGCTCGGCGCCGGCCTGCTCGCCGTCCTCGCCATCCCGGCGCTGCCGGCCTGGCGCACCGTCTACCCGGACCGGGTCGCGCTGCGGCCCGGCGGGCAGCTGCTGTGGGTCGTGCTGCCGTGGGCGCTGGTGTGCGGCCTGGTCGCCGTGGTCTCGCTGGCCCGGGTCGGCCCGTCCCGCTGGCTGTGGCGCGACGTCAGCCGCGGGCTCCTGGTCTCGACCGTGCTCGCCGGTGGGGTGGCCACCGCCGGCTGGTGGTATTTCTCCGCCACGGACCCGTACGCCCGGGAGGCCGGACTGGTGTCGACCGGCCCGGGCGCGGGGGCGCTGCTGGCCCTGCTCGGCTGCCTGCTCATCCCGCTGGCGGGAGCGCTGCCGGACGACCCCTCCCCCGGCCGGGGGAGCTGACTCCCCGGTCGCGGGGAGTTCCCTCGCCGGACCGGTCGGCAGGCTGGAGAGCAGTTTCCGGCACCGGGGAGGCCCCATGACCAGCGACACCGCGTCCGGCGCCGTCCACTGCGGTGCCCGCCGTCCCGCGCCGGCCTGGGCGGTCCGCGTCGCCCACCTGATCCCGCTGGCCGTCCTGCCGTCCGGGCTGTGGCGGATCGCTCTGGTCGCCGGCCTGCCGATCGGCGCGGCGGCGCGCGGCGCGCCGGTCGATCCCGGCCTCGGCGAGAGCGTCTACATCGTCTCGCTGAGCGTGGTCTCGGAGGGGTTGGCGCTGCTCGCGCTCGGCCTGGTCCGCCCGTGGGGCGAGGTGTTCCCGAGCCGGCTGCCGCTGGTCGGCGGCCGGCGGGTGCCGCCGCGGTTCGCCGTCACCGTCGCCACCGCGGGCGCCGTCGCGCTCACCCTGATCTGGGGGTACGCCGCCTGGGGCGTGGTCGTGCACGGCAACGACCTCGGCTTCACCCCGCCCGGCTTCACCCTCCTGCTGGCCTGCTACGCCCCCCTCCTCCTCTGGGGCCCCCTCCTCCTGTTGCTCACGGTGTCCTACCACCGCCGCCACTCCCCCGCCCACCCCGGTCGATCATGAGGTTGACGGCACGACACGCCGGGGCGGACTGCCGCCAACTTCATGATCAACGGGGCGGGGCCTGGGTGGGTCAGTCGGTTACCAGGTGGCCGTCGCGGAGGGTCAGGGTGCGGTCGGCCATCTCGATCAGGGCCGGGTCGTGGGTGGCGACCAGGGCGGTCATGCCGCGGGCGTGCACCACGGCGCGGATCAGGTCCATGATGGACCGGCCGGTCTCCGAGTCGAGCTGACCGGTCGGCTCGTCGGCGATGAGCAGGTCCGGCTCGTTGGCCAGCGCCCGGGCCACCGCCACTCGCTGCTGCTGGCCGCCGGAAAGCTCGTACGGGCGCTGCGCGGCGTGCCCGCCCAGCCCGACCAGCTCCAGCAGCACGGCCACGCGCTGTTCCCGCTCGGCGGCGGGCACCCTGGCCAGCCGCAGCGGCACCCCGACGTTCTCCGCCGCCGACAGGATCGGCACCAGGCCGAAGGTCTGGAAGATGAACCCGACGGTGCCCCGGCGCAGCGCCAGCAGCTCCCGTTCGCTCGCGGCCGTCACCTCGTGCCCGGCCACCCGGACCCGCCCGCGGTCCGGCCGGTCCAGCCCGCCGACCAGGTTCAGCAGGGTGGTCTTGCCGGCCCCGGAGCGGCCCCGGACCGCGACCAGCTCACCCCGGCCGGCCCCGAAGGAGACGTCCCGCACGGCGTGGACGGCGTGCTCGCCCTTGCCGAAGGTGCGGCTCACCCCCTCGACCCGGACCACCTCGTCGACGGCGACGCGGGCCGGCGGCACGGTCAGCTGCTCGGTCATCACTCACTCTCCTCGGCGTGCGCCCGGTCGCCCGGCCGCACCTCGACGTGATCGGGTTCCAGGTTGAGCCGGACCCGGTCGCGCAGGGACAGGGCGTCCACGAAGGACGCCGGGAGCTGCATCCGGCCGGTCCGGTCGAGCACCGCGTACTCCTCGCTGACCAGCTCGGTGCCGCCGTCGGCGGTGACCCGGGCGGTGCGGCGTACCTCGGAGGAGGTCCGGCCGTCGCGGATCGCGACGGTCCGGCGGACCTGGCCGGCCACGGCGTGGTCGTGGGTGACCACCACGATGGTGACGCCCAGCTCGGCGTTGATCGTGCGCAGCGCGGCGAAGACCTCGGCGCCGGTGGCCTCGTCCAGCTCACCGGTCGGCTCGTCGGCGAAGAGCACCTCCGGGTCGTTGGCCACCGCCACGGCCACCGCGCAGCGCTGCTGCTCGCCGCCGCTGAGCTGGCCCGGCCGGCGGTCCGCGCAGTAGCCGACCCCGACCAGGTCGAGCAGCTCGCGGGCCCGTTCCCGCCGGGCCCGCCGGGAGCGGCCACCGGCCAGCTTCATGGGCAGCTCGACGTTCTCGAGCGCGGTCAGGTACGGCAGCAGGTTCCGGCCGGTCTGCTGCCAGACGAAGCCGACCACCTGGCGGCGGTAGGCGAGCCGGCGCCGGGGCGACAGGGCGAGCAGGTCGTAGTCGGCGACCCGGGCGATGCCGGCGGTCGGGGTGTCCAGCCCGGAGAGGATGTTCAGCAGGGTGGACTTGCCGGACCCGGAGGCGCCGACGATCGCCACCAGCTCGCCCCGGTCGATGACCAGGTCGAGGCCCTGGAGGGCGACCACCTCCACCCCCTCGGTCTTGAAGATGCGGACCAGGCCGTCGCAGACGATGTGCCCGCGCAGCCGGTCCCGGCCGCCGGCCCGTTCGGCGGCGCGCTCCGCGGCGCGCTGCTGAAGGGCGGCCAGGTCCGGTACGGCGGACGCTGGCTGTCCGGGGTCGCTGCGCGGCGTCAGACGCGCCGAGCCCGGATGGCCATAGTCGATCGCGGTCATCTCAGCTCTCCTCTCCGAGCCGGAGCACCTCGCCGAGGCGCATCCGACGGTTGTTCAGGGCCTCGACGGCGATCGCGAAGCCGAGGGCCAGCACGGCGAGGCCCAGCACGCCGGCCACCAGGCCGGGTTCGAAACGTGCCCGCACGGCCACCCCGCCGGTGAACGCGGGCAGGCCGAGCACCGGGGTGAGCAGCACCGGCAGCAGCGCGCCGACCACCGCGCCGGTGAGCACGGAGACCAGCACCAGCGGGGTCAGCTCCACCAGCAGCAGCCCGCGCCACTGCCGGCGGGACAGGCCCATGGTGCGCAGCCGGGACAGCACCTGCCCGCGACCGCGCGCCCCGGCCAGCACGGCGAAGGCCAGCGCGAGCAGGCCCAGCACGCCGCCGCCGACCGCGCCGATCGTGAAGCCGAAGACCAGCAGACCGTTCACGCCGCTGCCGCCCAGCTCGGCGCGGACCGCCGAGCGGGTGGTGACGGTGGGCTGGCGGGGAGGCTCCCCGCCGGTCAGCGCCCCGGCCTGCTGGTAGCGCTGCGCCCCCTCGCCGACCACCCGGGCCACCGCGGCCGGGTCGACCCGGTCGCCGGCGAGCAGGAAGCCGGTGGGGGCGAGCGGGTACGGGGCGTCCGCCGGCAGCGCCGGCCAGGGCAGCACCACGAACCGGGTCACGCCCCGCTCGACGAGCGGGAACTCCGCGACGGTGGCGGCCGTGCGCAGCGGCAGCCGGTTGCCCTGCACGTCCAGCCAGGCGGGGCGCCGGCCGGCCGGGTCGGCCAGCCCGACGTCGGTGAACTCGTCGGCCAGGGCCGCGGAGACCAGCGCCGGCAGCGGCGCGGTGCCGTCGCCCGTGGCGCGCAGCGGGTCGGGGACGGTCACCGGGACGCCCGCGCGGCGGGCCACCTCGGCGAACCGGGCGCCGTCGACCAGCACCACCCGGGTGTCACCGACCCCGCCGAACCGGCCGGCCTGGTCGGCGTACGGGCGCTGGCCGGTCTCGACCAGCAGCGGAGTGACCGCGCGGACGCCGGGCAGCGCGGCGAGCGCGTCGGTGGTGTCCGGGGCGAACCGCTCCCCGTCGACCCGGACGTCACCGGGCACCGCGTCGGCGGCGGCCCGGTCCCGGCCGTTCTCGATGCCGGCCGCGACCACCCCGCAGAACGCGGCGGTCGCCACGGCCAGCACCACCACGACCAGCGGGCCGGTGGTGGCGGCCCGGCCGGCGCGGGCGGTGCCGAGGAACGCGACGCTGCCCCGGGCCCGGGCGGCGGCCCGGCTGAGCAGCCGCAGCGGCCACGGGTACGCGCGCAGCGCGACCAGCGCCGCGGCGACGGCCAGCAGCACCGGCACCGAGACCAGCAGCGGATCCACCGTCCCGTCGAGGGTGAGCCCGCGCCGGCGGAGCAGGAACGCGCCGAGGGCGGCCACCGCGAGCAGGGTCACCTCGACGGTGAGCCGCACGGCGGGGGACCGGGCGCCGACCAGGTCCGTCCGGCCGCCGCCGCCCCGGCCGGCAGTGAGCGCGGTGAGCGGCGGGACCAGGGTGGCCAGCAGCGTGGCGAGCAGCACCCAGCGCAGCTCTGCCCCGTCGCCGGGAAGCAGCCCGCCGAGCAACCAGCCCACGCCGGCAGCGAGGGGCAGCACCAGCAGCGACTCGGCCAGCCCGCGGCCCAGCACCGCGGCGTTCGCCCCGCCCCGGGCGCGCAGCAGCGCGTACTCGCCCTGGCGGCGGCGCGCGGCGAGGCGGGCGGCCAGCAGGATCAGGCCGGCCAGGGTGGCGAGCAGCCCGGCCGCGATGACGGCCAGCAGCGTACGGGCGGCGGCGAGGGACTCGGCGAAGCGGCGCAGCGGGATGTCCACGCCCTGGGTCAGGGTCAGCCCGGCGGGGCGGGTCCGCTCCAGCGCGGCGAGCCCGTCGACCAGGGCGGTGAGCTGCCCCGGGCTGATCCGGTCGGGGGCCACCCGGTAGCGCCAGGCGAAGCTGACCGGCCAGCCGGAGGTGGCGGCCGCGTCGAAGCCGGCCTCGGCGGTGTACGCGACGGAGAGGAACGGTTTGCCGTCCTGCGTGGGCGCGGCGAGCCGCAGGATCTGGGGCAACGCGTCCCAGATCCCGGCGTGCGGGTCCGTCGGCCGGAAGACCCCGACCAGGGCCACTGTGCGCTGCCGGACCGGATTGCCGTCCTGGTCGAGAGCGGACCAGGCGAAGGTGTTGCCGGCGCGGATCCCGAGCTGGCCGGCCACGGTGTCGGCGAGGGCGACCTCGATGGCGTCACCGGCACCGGTGCCGCCGGCCGGCCAGCGGCCGTCGACCAGGGTGGCCGCCTCGGGCAGCCCGGTCATGCTGCGCAGGCTGACGTCGATGAGGCCCTTGCCGGGGTCCAGGGTCGGCCCGGTCAACCGGCCGAACCCGGTCTGCGCCGAGTACCACCGCTCGCCGATGGTCCGCCCCACGGCCGGCGGCATCCGCGCCTCGACGGTGGCCAGCTCGCCGGCGTTGGTGGCGGCGACCCGGGAGGCGGTCCGGGGCAGCACCGTCGGCTCGGTGGTGTACGTCAGGTCGCGCCGGGCCACCGGCTGGGCGGCCACGTACTCCCGCAGCCCCTGCCCGGTGAGCCGGTCGGCGACCCGGGGCACCGCGGTGATCAGCAGCGCGGTGACCAGGGTCAGGACGGCGAGCAGCAGGAAGTGCCCCCCGTACGCCCGGACCCGCCGCGGCGCACCTGACGGACTCATCGTTCTCCCCCGATCCGGAGCTGTGCGGCGGCCACCCGACGGCGGATGCCCGTGGTGATGAGGGCGGCGAAGGCCAGCGCGGCCAGCAGCAGCCCGACGGCGGTCAGCCCGACGGGCGACCAGGGCACGGTGAACACCGCCTCGGGCACCGGCCGGCCGGCGGCCGGAGTGAGGATCACCAGCGGCACCATGGTGGCCGCAACACCGGCCCCCACCAGCAGCCCGACGCCGACGCCGATGCCGGCCAGGAAGGCCTGCTCGGCGAGGAGGGCGCGGGCCAGCAGCCGGGCGTTCGCGCCGAGCGTGTGC
The DNA here is from genome assembly GCF_040610095.1 of Micromonospora sp. NPDC004540. NCBI lineage: Bacteria > Bacillati > Actinomycetota > Actinomycetes > Micromonosporales > Micromonosporaceae > Micromonospora > Micromonospora sp. NPDC004540. The sequence goes on along the minus strand of NZ_JBEXLR010000020.1, from coordinate 69,442 downwards.
AGCACCGCGAACTCGGCGAGCCGGTGCCGGGTGGTGGCCCAGACGTCCACGCCGAGGCCGACCAGGGCGAGCAGGACCGAGCCGAGCGCGGCGGCGAGCAGGCCCGTGCGGGCGCCCCGCCAGTACGGGTCGCGGGCCGCCTCCGCGGCCACCTGCCGCCGGTCGAGCAGCGTGGTGCCGCCGAAACCGGCCAGTTGCTCGGCCGCCGCGGCGTGCCCACCGGCGTCGGTCCGCAGCCACCACTCGGCCACCGGCCGGACCGTGCCCTGCTGGCGGAGCAGCAGGTTGGTGGCGGCGGGCAGGTCCAGCAGCACCCCGTCGCCGGTGGTGCCGGGGACGGCGGCGACCTGGCCGACGACCGTGACCGGCAGCGACACCCCGGACAGCGCGAGGGTCACGGTGTAACCGGTGCGGACGTTCAGCGCCGCCGCAGCCCCGGGGGTCATCAGGGCCGGCACGGGCGGGTCGTCCCCGGCGGGCACCACGGCGAACCGGGACGAGGGCTGGCGGGCGAACTGCAGGGCCCCCGCCGGCAGGTCGATCGGGTGGGTGGCCTCGACGCCGGTCGCGGCGACCCGGGCCGGACGGCGCGGCCCCTCCGCGGTGGTGACCCGCCAGTCGCCGTCGACCGGTAGCGGCAGGGGCGCGCCGGCGGCGTCGGTGAGCCGGAGCCCCTCGATCCGCAGCCCGTAGGAGAGGCCGACCGCCGCGCCGCCGTCGGCCTCGAACCCGGCCAGCCGCAGCGGGGCACCGCCGGTCCCGGGTAGCGGCACGGCGAAGCGCACCGGGCGGCCGTCGCCGTCGGCGACCGTCAGCGGCACCCGCCACGCGGCGCCGGTGTCGGTGGTGAGCAGCGCGGACACGGTCACCTGCGGGATCCCGAACGGGTCGTCGACCGGGGTGCGGACAGCGCCGGTGAGGGTGTGCGCACCGGCCGGCAGGACCACCCCGGCGGGCGCGGCCCGCCCCTTGACCAGCCGGTCGAGCAGCGTGGCGGTGGACGCCCCGCCGGCCGCGTCGTCCAGTTTGAGCACCCCGGTCGCGGCGGCGGCGTCGAGGCTCACCACGCTGGCCGGCCGGGCGTCGCGGCCCAGTCGGACCTCGTCCCGCCACGCCGGCAGCACCCCGGTCAACCCGGCCGTGGCGGCCAGTCGGGCGGCCCGGTCCGCGGGCGCGGCGCCGTTCCGCTCGACCAGCCGCAGGTCGGCGCCGACGGTGTGCCGGGCCTGGTCGCGCTGCGAGCGTTCCCAGGAGGCGACCAGCGACCAGGCCAGGGTGCTGCCGCCGACGGCGAGGGCGAGCAGCAGCACGGGACCGGCGTGCGGCCGGCGGCCGGCCTGCCACATGCCGAACATGGTGGCCGTCCACGGCCGCCGGTCGACGAAGCGCTCGGCGACCCGGGTGGCCGGCGGCAGCAGCCGCAGCGCGATGACCGCGCCGGCCAGCACGCCGATGGTGGGCGCGGCGGCGAGCAGCGGGTCGATGCCGAGCCGCCCGCCGGCCCCGGCCAGCGGCGACGAGTACTGCCGCAGCTGGGTCCAGGCGAGCACGGCCAGCGCGACCAGGGCCAGGTCGACGCTGGCCCGCTGCACGGCCGCGCCCCGGGTGGGGCGGGAGCGGGCCGCCATGTCGGCGACGTAGGTGCCGGCCCGGCGCAGCGCCGGCAGCATCATGGCGAGCAGGCAGCCGATCGCGGCGGCGACGGCCACCACCCAGATCCGGGCCACCCCGCCGTCGGCCAGCCGCAGGTCCCCGCCGAGCCGGTGCACGGCCTGCCCGGTCAGCGCCGGAGCGAGCAGCACGGCCGGTGCCACCACCAGCGTCGCCTCGCGTACGGCGAGTCCGGCGAGCTGGCCGCGGGCGGCGCCGCGGGCCCGCAGCAGCGCGGTCTGCGCCCGGCGGTCCTCGTTGAGCAGCGCGGCGACCAGCACCAGCGCGTAGCCGCCGAGCACCACGATCAGCAGCAGCGGGGTGAGCAGGGCGGACCGGCCCACCAGGTCGGCCCGGCCGAGCCGGTCGACGAGCCGGTCCAGGTGGCTCACGGTCTGCGCGGAGGAGCCGAGGCCGGTGGCCTCGGGGATCTCCTCGGCGACGGTGGCGAGGGCGGTCGTGACCCCGGTCAGCCGGCTCGGCTCGACCACGGCGAGGTCGGGGGCGACCAGCCAGGCCGCCGAGGTCGAGCCGGGAAAGGTGCGCGCGAAGTCGGCGGGGTCCAGCGCGAACGGCCCGTACGAGGCGGCCGAGGCGTCGCCCTGGCTCTCGCCCACGCCCGGGGCGAGCCGCCAGTAGGCGTCGGCCGGATCGCGGGGTCGCCAGGTGCCGGCCAGCACCACGGCACCGGCCCGCTCGGCGCTGCGGTCGTAGAGCGGCACCCGCTCACCGACCCGCAGGCCGAGCTGGGAGGCGACCTTCTCGGGGAGGGTGACCTGCAGCGGCACCGCGCCGGGCGTCGGCCACGACCCGCCGGTCAGCTCGGCGTGCGCCGGCAGGTCGGTCAGCGTGCCGAGGCTGGCGAACATCGGGTCGTCGTCGGTGCGGGCCGGCCCGAGGTCCCCGGTCAGCTCCCGCCCGGTGCCGTAGCGGGCCGCGGCGACGGTGACCGGCACCCCGCCGAGACCGTCGGCGAACTGGGCACGGACGGCCCGGTCCCGGTCGGCGTACGCGGCGGCGTCCCGCCCGCCGGAGCCGCTGACCAGCAGGCTGCGCTCCTCGGCCGGGGCGGCGTCCAGCACCGCCCGGGCGCCCGCATCAACCGCCCGACGGTTGTAGTCGGAGAGTCCGGTGACCAACGCGACCGCGACCAGGGCCGCGACCGCGGCGGCGAGCAGCAGTCCACGAGCCTCGACCGCCCGCCTCCACACCAGCTTCATCCGACGTCCTCCCCTGGCCCCCGTTGGGCCGATGCTCAGGAAGACCAGTCGGGGGGCGGGAAAGGTTCGCGCCTGTTACATGATCGTTATTCGGTCCCTGGTCAGGTGCGGGGCCGGTCGCGGTCCTTGGAGGGCTGCACCCGCTTCGGCTCGCCGGGCATCTTCGGATACTCCGGCGGGTAAGGCATGTCCCCCTGGCCGGCGGCCGCGTCCCGCTCGGCCCACTCCAGGAGCGGGGTGATGTCCCACGGCGCGTCGTCGACGCCGGCGTGCGGGTCGCCCCGCTCGGCGAACCGGGCCGGCACGCTGCCCAGGTGGAAGTCGTCCGGGTCGACGTCGGGCAGCTCGTCCCACTCGACCGGGGTGGAGACGGTGGCCCGTCCGTTGGCCCGCAGCGAGTACGCGCAGGCGATGGTGCGGTCGCGGGCCATCTGGTTGAAGTCCACGAAGACCCGGCTGCCCCGCTCCTCCTTCCACCAGGCGGTGGTGACCAGCTCGGGGCGGCGCCGTTCCAGCTCCCGGGCCAGCGCGATGGTGGCCCGGCGCGCCTCGACGAACGTCCAACGCGGCTGGATGCGCAGGTAGACGTGCACACCCCGGCCGCCGGAGGTCTTCGGCCAGCCGGTCACGCCCAGCTCGTCCAGGAGCCCGCGCAGCTCACCGGCGGCGGTGACCGCGTGGGTGAAGTCGGTGCCCGGCTGCGGGTCCAGGTCGATGCGCAGCTCGTCGGGGCGGTCGACGTCGGCGGCGCGCACCGGCCACGGGTGGAACACCACCGTGCCCATCTGCGCGGCCCAGGCCACGTGCGCCAGGTCGGCCGGACACAGCTCGGCGGCCTTCCGGCCGCTCGGGAAGCTGATCTCCGCGGTCGCCACCCACGGGGGCACGCCCCGGGCCGGCACCCGCTTCTGGAAGAACGCCTCCCCCTCGATGCCCTCCGGGAAGCGCTGCAGGGTGGTGGGCCGGTCGCGCAGGGCCCGCATGATCCCCTCGCCGACCGACAGGTAGTAGTGGAAGACGTCCGCCTTGGTGAAACCGCGCTGCGGGAAGATCACCCGGTCGGGGCTGCTCAGCCGTACGGTGTGCCCGGCGACCTCGATCTCCTCGACTGCGGCCTTGCTGCCAGCCATTGGGCGACCCTATGCGATGCCACCGACGGCCGACGTACGGTTGTCCGGTGAGTCTTTCCGACAATGAACTGCCCCGCACCGAGGACGAGTGGCGGGTCCGGCTGAGCCCGGAGGAGTTCCGGGTGCTCCGCGAGGCCGGCACCGAGCGGCCGTGGACCGGCGAGTATGTCGACACCAAGACCCCCGGCGTCTACCACTGCCGGGCCTGCGGGGCGGAGCTGTTCCGCAGCGAGGACAAGTTCGACTCGCACTGCGGCTGGCCGAGCTTCGACGACGCCATCCCGGGCGCGGTCAAGGAGATCCCCGACAACACCCTCGGCATGCGGCGGGTCGAGATCCGCTGCGCCCGCTGCGACAGCCACCTCGGGCACGTCTTCGAGGGCGAGGGCTTCACCCCGAAGGACACCCGGCACTGCGTGAACTCGATCTCGGTCCGGCTGGAGCCGCGACAGGGCTGACCCGCGACGCCGCCGGGGCGGTCAGAGCAGCAGGCGGCTGCCCTGCTCGTCGACCGCGTCGGCGGCGTCGTCGTCCAGCCAGACGCCGCCGGTGGCCAGGTAGCGGAAGCGGTACTCGCCCGGGCCGAGCCGCACCGTCACGGTCCGGGTGCCGTCCCGGCGGGTGACCAGCTCGTGCCGGCCGGGCTGCCAGTCGTTGAAGGAGCCGACCACGCTGACCGTGCCGGGCGGGGTGTCCCGCGGCAGGCAGAAGGTGACCCGGGTCTGGTTGCCGAAGAGCTTGTTGCGCTTGATCACGGATCCTCCGGGGGTTCGAGGGCGGTCACCAGGGCTAACGCGCGACACGCCGGGGGCGACTCGCCGTCGAGCCGGATCAGGTTCGCCGGTTTCGGTTGCCGGGGCGTGTCCGCTCGCCGACCCTGGGATGACGGGTCCGTTTTCGGGGGGTTTCTGATGGCTACGTGTGAGGTCTGCGGCAACGACTACTGGATGGCGTTCGAGGTGCGCACGGTCAACGGGGCCACGCACACCTTCGACTCCTTCGAGTGCGCCATCCAGAAGATGGCACCGATCTGCGAGCACTGCCAGACCAAGATCGTCGGGCACGGCGTCGAGGTCTCCGGCCGGTTCTTCTGCTGCGCCCACTGCGCCCGCGCGGTCGAGGGCCCGCAGGGCGCCGAGGTGCGCGACGCGGTGGGCGCCCGCCCCGCCTGAGCGCTCCCCGCCGAGCACTCCGGAGACCGGCCTACCATCGCGGGATGCCTACCGAGTCCCACCTGGCCGGCTTCGCCGAGCTGGACGCGCGCACCTTCCACGACCTGCTCCGGCTGCGCATCGACGTGTTCGTGGTGGAGCAGTCCTGCCCGTACCCGGAGCTGGACGGCCGGGACGTCGAACCCGGCACCCGGCACCTCTGGCTGACCCGGGACGCCGCCGTGGTGGCGTACCTGCGGATCCTGGCCGACCCGGGCGGGGTGGCGCGGATCGGCCGGGTGGTGGTGGCGCCGGCGGCCCGCGGCGCGGGCCTGGCCGGCGCGCTGATGACCGAGGCCCTGGCGGTGGTGGGCGACCGGCCGTGCGTGCTGGAGGCGCAGACCCACCTGGTCGACTTCTACGCCGGCCACGGCTTCGCGGTCAGCGGCGCCGGCTACGTCGAGGACGGCATCCCGCACACCCCCATGCGGCGGGAGGGTCGCGCCGCCGCCTGAGCGGACATTGACGGCGGGAGGTAACGACATCCGCGGTGACTACGCTCAACCCTCCGGTGAGACCGCTTCGGAGGGACATGAGGGTGAGACTGACGGGGATCCGCTGGAACGGCCGGACCGCCGGCATCGCGGCGGCGCTGGTCGCGACCACCGTCGCCGGCACCGCGGGCCTGGTGGCCGTCGGCGTCGACGACGGCTTCGCCGAGTGGGCGGAGGGTTCGGCCACGGCGAAGCTGCACACGGTGGCCTTCCCGGCCGCGAACGGCCGCGAGGTGACGATCCCGCGGCGGGACACCGAGCGCTTCGCCATGATCGGGGTGACCTGGACGAACCCGGAACTCGACTTCCGGGGCTCCATCTCGGTCCGCACCCACGCGGTGGGCGGCCGCTGGTCGTCCTGGATGCCGCTGGAACTCGACGGCCACCTCCGGCCCGAGCCCGGTTCCCCGGCGGCGAAGACCGGCCGGGCCCGCGGCGGCTCGGACCCGCTCTGGGTCGGCCTGTCCGACGGCGTCGAGGTGCGCGCCGAGGCGGCTTCCGGTGACGCCGCCTCCGACCGGCTGCCCGACGGCCTCCGCCTTGAGCTGGTCGACCCGGGCCAGGTGAAGCGCCGCAAGGCCGGCGCGGCCGGCCTCGGTGGGACCCGCCCGGAGCGCCTGCGGCCGGTCGCCGAGGTGCGGGCGCTGGAACCCACCCCGACCGAGCCGGCACCGACCGCCACCACGACGACTGCACCCGCGCCGACCGAGACCACCGCTCCGGCGGAGACCACCGCGCCCGCGCCGACGCAGACCACCGCCCCGGCGCCCACGCAGACCACCGCGCCCGCGCCGACCACCACGTCGGCCCCGGCGCCCACCACCAGTGCACCCTCCGCGCCCGCCACGGTTGAGGAGCCCTACCAGATCCCCGTGCCGACGGTGGTCACCCGCGCGGCGTGGAAGGCCGACGAGTCGATCGTCACCGACCCGCCGTCGTACGGGACCTCGGTCAAGGCGTTCTGGGTGCACCACACGGCCGGCACCAACGACTACAGCTGCGCCGACTCCGCGGCCATCGTCCGGGGCATCGAGATCTATCACGTCAAGAGCAACGGCTGGAACGACATCGGCTACAACTTCCTGGTCGACAAGTGCGGCGTGGTCTTCGAGGGCCGCAAGGGCGGCATCGACAAGCCGGTGATCGGCGCGCACACGTACGGCTTCAACACCGACACCTCGGCGATCGCCGTTCTCGGCACCTACATCAGCACCGGCATCCCGGCCGCGACCCAGGACGCCATCGCGCACGTCGCCGCGTACAAGCTCGGCCTGCACGGCAACGACCCGCTCGGCAAGGTGACCCTGACCTCCGGGGTGTCCGACGGCAAGTTCCCCCTCGGCCAGCAGGTCACCTTCAACCGGATCGGCGGGCACCGGGACGCGGTGGCGACCGAGTGCCCGGGCGACACGCTCTACGGCCAGCTCGGGGTGATCCGCAGCAAGGCGGCCAGCATCTACGGCCTGACCCTGACCGGCATGACGGGGAACCGGAACGGCACCACCTACCACGTCCGGAGCACGGCGAACGTGACCTGGTCGGTGAGCACGCCGAGCGTCCTGATCTCGCACTTCGAGGTGCTGGTGGACGGGGTGGTGGCGGCAACCGCCCCGGGCACCGCCCGCTCGGCGGGCATCCGCCTCCAGCCCGGCTCGCACACCGTCCAGGTGCGCGGGGTGCACGCGCTGGGGCGTACCGCGGTGAGCGCCGGGCAGGCGGTCATCTCGGACCTCACGGCGCCGACCTTCACGCAGGCCCCGACCCTCTCCCTTCGTACCGGCACGGCGAGCAGCACGGTCGTGCCGGTGACCCTGAGCTGGCGGTCGGCCGACAACGTCGCCGTCCACTCGGTCCTGCTGACCGCCCCGACCAGTGGCAGCTACGCGGCCAGCGGCAGCTACAACACCACCACGAAGCCGAGCGTCGCCACCACCTGGTCCATGCGGGCCGCCGACTGGTCCGGCAACACCGCGACCTCCTCGGCGACCTGGACCCCGGTCTTCAGCGCGGAGACCAGTGCCGCCCGCACCGGCACCTGGTCCACCTACAGCGGCAGCAACTACCTGGGCGGCTCGGCGCTGACCTCGACCACCGCCAAGGCGTCGCTGGCCTGGACCGTCACCGCCCGGTCCGTGTCTTTCCTGGCGACCCGGACCAGCACCTCGGGCCAGGTGGAAATCTGGGTGGACGGCGTCCGGCAGACCACGCTGGACCTGAGGTCCAGCACCACCCAGTACCGGCAGGCGGTGTGGGCGAAGACCTGGACCGGCAGCGCCCAGCACACCGTGAAGATCGTGGTCGTGGGCACCTCGGGCCGCCCCAGGGTCATCACGGACGGCCTGGTCCTGATCCGCTGACGTAGCCGACGACGGGCCTCGGAGGATCCTCCTCCGGGGCCCGTCGCGCTGATCGGGCTCCTCAGACCAGGCAGGTGACCAGGTCGGCGATCGAGCGGCGGCGGCCCGTGTAGAAGGGGACCTCCTCACGCACGTGCCGGCGCGCCCGGGAGGCCCGCAGGTCGCGCATCAGGTCGACGATCCGGTGCAGCTCGTCGGCCTCGAAGGCGAGCATCCACTCGTAGTCACCGAGCGCGAACGAGGCGACCGTGTTGGCCCGCACGTCCGGGTAGCCGCGGGCCATCTTGCCGTGCTCGGCCAGCAGCTCGCGCCGCTCGGCGTCGGGCAGCAGGTACCACTCGTAGGACCGGACGAACGGGTAGACGCAGACGTAGGCCCGGGCCTCCTCGTCGGCCAGGAACGCCGGGATGTGGCTCTTGTTGAACTCGGCCGGCCGGTGCAGCGCCATCTGCGACCAGACCGGGGTCAGCGCCCGGCCCAGCGTGGTGCGCCGGAACCGCAGGTAGGCGTCCTGGAGCGCGTCGCTGGAGGACGAGTGCCACCAGATCATCAGGTCGGCGTCGGCGCGCAGGCCGGCCACGTCGTAGGTGCCGCGGATGGTGACGTCCTTGCCGGCCAGCTCCTCGAAGAGGGACTCGACCTCGGCGACGACGTTCTCGCGCAGCGACGGGAGGGGGCTGGTGGCCCGGTACACCGACCACATGGTGTAGCGGATGGTCTCGTTGAGCTCCCGCAGCCGGGCCGCGTTGGTCTGCTCCGTCATGCTGCCGATCCTCCCAGTGCAGTGATGATCTCTTCGGCCGCCGTCTCGCCCGAGCGGACGCAGACCGGGATGCCGACGCCGTCGTAGCCGGCCCCGGCCAGGGCAAGCGTCGGATGGGCGGCGCGCAGCGCCGCCCGGGCCGCCGCCACCCGGCCGAGATGGCCGGGGGTGTACTGCGGCAGGGCGCCGCCCCACCGCTGCACGTGCCGGGCCACCGGGGTGGGCAGCGGCGCGCCGAGCACCTTCGACAGCTCCCGGTGCACGGTGGCGACCAGGTCGTCGTCGGTGAGCTGGAGCGAGGTCGCGTCGCCGTACCGGCCGACCGAGGCGCGCACCAGGGCGAGCCCGTCGGGCCGGCGCAGGTGCCCCCACTTCGTGGTGAAGAAGGTGGACGCCTTGATCAGCAGCCCCTCGGTGGCCGGCACCAGGAAGCCGGACAGCTCCGGCAGCTCCGGCTCGGGCAGGGCCAAGGTGACCAGCGCGACGCTGGCGTAGTCCAGCCCGCCGACGATCGTCGCGACCTCCGGTGCCGGGCCGGCCAGCAGCCGGGCGGCCGGGCGGGCCGGCACGGCGAGCAGCACGGCGTCGGCCTCGACGAACTCAGGATCCCGGGTGGGGCCGACGGTGAGGCGCCAGCCGGTCGGGGTGCGGTGCAGCTCGCGGACCGCGGCGTCCCGGCGGATCGTCGCCCCGCTCTCCCGCGCCGCCGCCTCGACCAGCGTGCTCAGGCCGCCGGCCAGGGTGCCGAAGACCGGCGCGCCGGGGGCGCGGGGCGCGGCGGCCTGCGCGGCGCGAACCGCCCCGACCAGGGTGTGCTCGACCCGGGCCGCCCGGGCCAGGGCCGGCATGGTGGTGACCAGCGAGAGGTCGTCGGCCCGGCCGGCGTAGACGCCGCCGAGCATCGGGTCGACCAGCCGGTCCACCACCTCGTCGCCGAGCCGGTCGCGGACCAGCGCGCCGACCGACACGTCGGCGTCCGGCGGGAGCAGCGGCGCGCCGCCGTCCCGGTCGGCCGCCGCGGCCGGCTGCGCCACGGCCGCCACCCGGTCCAGATCCCCGGGTACGCCCACCAGGGTGCCGCCCGGGACCGGGCGCAGCCCCCCGTCGACCACCAGGGCGGCCTGCCCGACGGTGGGGTGCACGATCGCCCCGGCCAGGCCGAGCCGGCGGGCCAGGGTCACCGCGGCCGACTCCCCGCCGGCCGGGTCGCGCATGAGGAACGACTCGGCGCCGAACTCGACCGGGCCGCCGGCCAGCTCACCGGTGCGCAGCTTGCCGCCGAGGCGGTCGGACTGCTCGTACACGGTGATCTCGGTGCCGGCGGGGGCCCGGTCGCGCAACCGGACGGCGGCGGCCAGCCCGGTGATCCCGCCACCGACGATCGCCACCCGCCACGGTCGCGCCATGGTCGTCCCTCCCTTACGCGGCCGGCCGCGCGGACAGCTCGTGCACCAGCGCGACCACCCGGGTCAGCACCTCGGGGTCGGTCTCCGGCAGCACGCCGTGACCGAGGTTGAACACGTGACCGGGAGCGGCCCGCCCCTGGTCGAGGATCCGGCGCACCTGGGCCTCGACAACCTCCCACGGGGCGAGCAGCACGGCCGGGTCGAGGTTGCCCTGCACGGCCCGCTCCGGGCCGATCCGGCGGGTCGCGACGTCCAGCGGCGTACGCCAGTCCACGCCGACCACGTCGGCGCCGGCCTCGCCCATCGCGCCGAGCAGCTCGGCGGTGCCCACGCCGAAGTGGATCCGGGGGACGCCGGCGCCGGCCAGCCCGGCGAGCACCTGGGCCGAGTGCGGCAGCACGTAGCGGCGGTAGTCCGCCTCGGAGAGCGCCCCGGCCCACGAGTCGAAGAGCTGCACCGCGGAGACCCCGGCGTCGACCTGCACCCGCAGGAACGCCAGCGTGATCTCGGCAAGCCGGGCGCAGAGCGCGTGCCACAGCTCCGGGTCGCCGTACATCATCGCCTTGGTCTTCGCGTGGGTCCGCGACGGACCGCCCTCGACCAGGTAGCTGGCCAGGGTGAACGGCGCGCCCGCGAAGCCGATCAGCGGGGTGTCGCCCAGCTCGGCGACGAGCAGCCGGACGGCCTCGTCCACGTAGGACACGTCGTCCCGGCCGATCGGGTTGATCCGCTCGACGTCGGCGGCGGTGCGGACCGGCTCGGCCACCACCGGGCCGGTGCCGGGCACGATGTCCAGGTCGACCCCGGCGGCGGCCACCGGCACCACGATGTCGCTGAACAGGATCGCCGCGTCGACCCCGTGCCGGCGGACCGGCTGGAGGGTGATCTCGGTGACCAGCTCGGGGCGGCGGCACGACTCCAGCATCGGCACGTTGGCCCGGATGTCGCGGTACTCCGGCAGCGACCGGCCGGCCTGGCGCATGAACCAGACCGGGGTGTGCGGGCCCGACTCGCGCCGGCAGGCGCGGACGAAGGGCGAGTCGGCCGGCCCGCCGCGGCGGGGTTCTCCGTCTCGGGCGGCAGTGCCCGTGGTGTCGGTGGTCATCGCGGCAATCGTGCCACGCGTCCGGGCGGCCCCCGCCGCCACCGTCACCTTTTGTGACCGGCCACCCTCCGGCGTCCGGCGCGGCCCGGCGCCCATGATCGTGACCGTCCGCCCGGCGCGCCGTCACACCGTGCCGGGCGGCGCGGCATAGGCTGCCGTCATGGCCCCCCCGATCGCGCTCCCGGAAACCTTCGCCCGCGCGGTCGCGGGGTTGCGATCGGTGACATGCCGCCCCGAGATCGTGCTGGAGGAGGTCGGCGCCCCGCAGCGCCTGGCCCCGTACGCGTTCGCCCTCTCCGCCGCGGTGCTGCGCGAGGACGACGAGGTGGCCACCGGGCGGCTCATCCTGCTGCACGACCCGGCCGGGCACGAGGCGTGGCAGGGCACCCTGCGGCTGGTCACCTACGTGACCGCCGAGCTGGAGGTCGACCTGGCCAGCGACCCGCTGCTGCCCGGGGTCGGCTGGACCTGGCTGACCGACGCCCTCGACGCGCAGGAGGCCCGCTACCGGGCCGCCGGCGGCACGGTCACCCAGACGCTCTCCACCCGGTTCGGCGAGCTGGCCGGGCCGCCCGCCGCGGGCGACATCGAGATCCGTGCCTCCTGGACGCCGCTCGGCGCCGACCTGGCCCCGCACCTGCTCGGCTGGTGCACGCTGCTGGCCTCGACGGCCGGCCTCCCCCCGCCCGGTGTGACCGCGCTGCCCACCCGCCGCCCCGCCGGCGCCGCCTGACCCGTTCCGCGCCGACAGGCGACGGGCCGCCCCGGGGTTGTCCCCGGAGCGGCCCGTGCCGAGTCGGCTCAGAGGTAGTTCTCGGCCTCGTCGCAGACCTTGTCCAGCCCCTTGTTGGCGCGGTCGAAGGCCGCCTTGTCGCCCCGGGACGCCGCCGCGATGGCCGTGGTCAGCTTGTCCAGGCAGCTCGCGATGACCTTCTTCTGCCGGGCCTGCTCGTCCCGGTCGTTCTTGGTGCCGGTCAGGTCCTGCTCGGTGTCGGCGAGCTTGTCGCGGACCGTCTGGAGGTCGCCCTTGAGCTTGTCGATCTCCTGCCGGTTCGCGGTGATCGTGCCGTCCCGCTGGCTGACCTGCTGCTCGGCCTTGTGCAGCTTGCCGTTGGTGGTGACATAGAGGCCGGTCATCACGCCGCCGAGGACCAGCAGCAGCCCGGCCACGATGGCCAGGATCAGCGCGGCCCGCCCCTTGCCGCCGCCCGCCGCCGCGGGCGCCCCGTAGGGCGGCACCGGGCCGGGCGGGGCCGACATCGGGTAGCCCGGCGCGGAGACCGGCGGGGCCGACATCGGCTGCGGGTAGCCGGGCACGGAGCCGGCGCCGGAGACCGGCGGGACGGAGGTCGGCGGGGCCGACATGGGCCGCGGGTAGCCCGGCGCGGAGACCGGAGCGCCCGACGGCGGGACCGGGGCGGCGCCCGGCGCGTACTGCCCGGGCACCGGCGTGGTGGGCTGCGGCAGGGTGGGCTCGGGCTGGGCCGCGCCGTACTGCGGGGGCTCGGGCTGGGCCGGCCCGTACTGCTGGGGTGCGGGCTGGCCCCCGTACGGGCTGCCGTACACGGTGCCCCCCGGCGGCTGCGGCGGGTAGCCGCCCGCTCCGGTCGGTGGCTGGGACATGTCTCTTCCTCCAGGTTTGCTGGTCCCCCGCGGGGTGGCCCGTAGGGCCGGGGTATGGGGTCGGCGTGGTCGGGCCTACGCCTCGACGGTGCGGGACCGGGTCAAGCCACCGGCGGCGCGCCGCTCAGCAGAGCTTGAACCGGTCGCACGCGGTCTTGATCGGCACCGCCAGGCCGATGCCCTCGGCGTCCCGGGCCTTGGCCGTGGCGATCCCGACGACCTCCTTCGAGCCGTTGATCACCGGCCCGCCGGAGTTGCCGGGGTTGATCGGCGCGTCGAACTGGATCACCGGACCCGAGCCGCCCTCATCCTTACGGAACGCGCTCACCACCCCGGTGGTGACGCTGTCCTGGAGGCCGAGCGGGGCGCCGACCACCACGATCTGCTGCCCGGACTTGACCGGCGTACGCGCCGCGACCAGGCCGGTGAACTTGGCGGTGGTGCGCAGGTGGGCGAGATCCTTGTCCTTGTCGACCTGGACGATGGTCGCCTCGAACCGCTGGTCGGTGCGCTCCAGGAAGACCTTGCGGCCGCCGCCCGCGAAGACCGACTCCACCACGTGGAAGTTGGTGAGCAGGGTGGTGCCGCCCCCGGACGGCGCCTTGCCGATGGCGAAGGCCGTGCCGGTGAACTGGCCGGCCCGGACCCGGAACACGCTGGGCAGCACCGCGCTCGCCACGGCCTCCGGGTTGAACGCGGCGCCGGCCTGCTTCTCCAGCGCCCCCGCCCGCTCCTCCAGGCCGTCGAGCCGGCCGGCGTCCGCGCCCTGCGCCTCGGCCAGCCGCCGGTCGGTGGCGGCGAGCCGGTCGCCCAGCCGGTGGATCTGGTACGCCTGCACGCCCGCCACCAGGGCCAGGATTCCGGCCAGGAGGAGCGCCACCACCGGCAGCCGACGGCCCCGCCCGGACCCCTCGGGGTGACCGGTGGACGGAACCGGCAGCGCCGACCCGGCGACGGGCTGCCCGGGATAGGCCGGCCCGGACGTGGTCTGCCCGGGGTAGGCCGGGCCCGAGGTGGGCTGGGTCGGGAAGGCCGGGCCGGACGCCGGGGCGGGGTAGGCCGGGCCCGAGGTGGGCTGGGTCGGGTAGGCGGGCGGTCCCGAGGGTGCGGGCGGGGCGAGGGGGTTCGAGGCCGGCTGGGCGGCGCCGGGCTGGCCGGTGAACTGTCCGGGGACGGTCGGCTGCCCCGGCGCGGCGCCCGGCGGTGCCGGCGGCCAGCCGTCGGGGGTGCGCGGACTGGGTGCGGCCGGGCCACTCCACTGGCCGCTGTTCGGCGGCGGCGACCACGTGGCACGGGCTGCCGGCTGGTCGGTGCCCGGCGCACCGGGGGCGGCGTCGAAGCCGCCAGCGGGCGCGAAGCCGGCGCCGGCGGGTGCGGACCCGGAGGCGGCGGGCACGGAGCCGAAACCGGTGGCCGGTCCGGTCGGGGCGCTGCCAGGCGGGAAGCCCCCGGCGGGCGCGCCCGGGAGGTTCGCGGTCGGCGCGCTGGGGTAGCCGGCCGGCTGGCCGGGGACCGCGGCGTGGCCGGTCGGCGGGACGATGCGTGGCGGCAGGGGCCCGGGCCGGTCGGCCCCGGCCCGCCACTGGTCGGCCGTCTCGTCGCCGTCCTGCCCCGGTACGCCGTCGCCGGCCCCGTAAGCGCCCGTCATGATCCTGTCCTCCCCCGTAGCCGCACCGACGCCCTCGCGGCCCGCGGCTCGATGGACCGTACCTGCGTGAACGGGGTTTGTCTCCCCCGTTGTCCGACCCTGCCATTCCGGCGCAACCCGACCCTGTCACGACATCTTCCGGACATCCCGCCGACACGCGCCCGACCGGCTGCGCACACCGGATCGCCCGGCGCACTAGGGTTGTCAGGTGACCGACGAACCACCCCTGCGCCGTCGGGCCGCCGAAAGCCGTACGGACGAGGCCTCGCCGCATCCGTCGTCGGCCGCGCCGGAGCCGGCGGACGCGGGGACCGAACCCACCGCCGGCGGGCCCGTCCCGCTGACCGCCCCGCGCGAGGGCACGCCCGCGCCGGTGGCCACTTCGAGCGAGCTCGACGAGGTCGTGGCCCGCTTCGCGGCCGGCACCGGCCCGGTGGCCCTGGACGCCGAGCGTGCCTCCGGCTACCGCTACAGCCAGCGCGCCTACCTGGTGCAGCTGCGCCGGGCGGGCTCCGGCACGACGCTGATCGACCCGCTGCCGCTGCCCGACCTTACCGCCCTCGACGACGCGATCGCCGAGGCCGAGTGGGTGCTGCACGCCGCCAGCCAGGATCTCGCCTGCCTCGCCGAGCTGGGGCTGCGCCCGCGCCGGCTGTTCGACACCGAGCTGGCCGCCCGGCTGGCCGGCTTCGAGCGGGTGGGCCTGGCCGCGCTGACCGAGCAGCTGCTCGGCTACAGCCTGGAGAAGCACCACTCCGCGGCGGACTGGTCGAGCCGGCCGCTGCCGGAGTCCTGGCTGACCTACGCGGCGCTGGACGTGGAGCTGCTGGTGGACCTGCGCGACGCGCTCGACGAGGAGCTCGACAAGCAGGGCAAGTCGGCGTGGGCGGCGGAGGAGTTCGCCGCGCTGGTGCGCAACGGCGCCCGCCCGCCCCGGGTCCGGGCCGAGCCGTGGCGCCGCACCTCGGGCATCCACCGCGTACGCGGCGCGCGGGCGCAGGCCCGGGTCCGCTCGCTGTGGTACGCGCGGGACCAGATCGCCGCCCGGCGGGACGCCGCTCCGGGCCGGGTGCTGCCGGACTCGGCCATCGTGGCCGCCGCCGAGCTGGACCCGAAGGACGAGAAGACCCTGCTCACCCTCCCCGGCTTCGGTGGCCGCTCGGTGCGCCGGTTGGCGCGTACCTGGCTGGCGGCCCTCGACGACGCCCGTCAACTGCCGGACGATGCCCTGCCGGTGAGCCCGGTGGTGGAGGGTCCGCCTCCGCCGCACCGGTGGGCGGAGCGGGACCCGGTGGCCGCCGGCCGGCTGGCCCGCTGCCGGGAGGTGGTGGTCGGCACCGCGGGCGCGCACAACCTCCCCCCGGAGAACCTGATCGCCCCGGACTACGTCCGCCGCCTGGCCTGGCAGCCCCCCGAGGAGATCACCGACGACACGGTCGCGGAGGTCCTGCGCACCTTCGGCGCGAGGGAGTGGCAGATCGGCCTCCTCCTCCCCGCCCTGACCCGGGCCCTCCACCTCCCGGCCTCCTGACCCGGAACCGCAGGTTGATCATGAAGTTGGCGGCAGTTTCGGAGATCGAGATCGCCGTCAACTTCATGATCGACTGAACCAGGGCACTCGCGGGCAGTGTGGGGTTGGCCACACGGGGGGTGGTGTCGGGGTTGGTTACTGGCGAGTAGCATCCGGTGCAAACGCCAGTGCCGGCTAGGGAGGCTCTCAGTGCCCCGTGAAGTTCGGGATGTCGTCTTCGTCGACGGCGTCCGCACCCCGTTCGGCAAGGCGGGTGGCATGTACGCCAACACCCGCGCCGACGACCTGGTGATCCGCTGCATCCGCGAGCTGATGCGGCGCAACCCGCAGCTGCCGCCGGAGAAGGTGGAGGAGGTCGCCATCGCGGCCACCACCCAGATCGGCGACCAGGGCCTGACCATCGGCCGCACCGCCGCCCTGCTGGCCGGCCTGCCCAAGACGGTGCCCGGCTTCGCCATCGACCGGATGTGCGCCGGCGCGATGACCGCCGTCACCACCGTCGCCAGCGGCATCGCCATGGGCGCCTACGACGTCGCCATCGCCGGCGGCGTCGAGCACATGGGCCGCCACCCGATGGGCGAGGGCGTCGACCCCAACCCGCGGATCATCGCGGAGAAGCTGGTCGACCCGTCCGCGCTGGTCATGGGCGCCACCGCGGAGAACCTGCACGACCGGGTCCCGCACATCACCAAGGAGCGCACCGACGCGTTCGCGCTCGCGTCGCAGCAGAAGACCGCCAAGGCGTACGCCAACGGCAAGCTCCAGGGCGACCTGGTGCCGGTGGCGATCCGCGACCCGGAGGCCGGCTGGGGCCTGGCCACCACCGACGAGGCTCCCCGGGAGACCTCGCTGGAGAAGCTCGCCACCCTCAAGACCCCGTTCCGCCCGCACGGCAAGGTCACCGCGGGCAACGCGGCCGGCCTGAACGACGGTGCCACGGCGGCCCTGCTGGTCGCCGAGGAGACCGCCCGCGAGCTGGGCCTGCCGATCGGCATGCGGCTGGTGTCGTACGGCTTCGTCGGCGTCGAGCCCGAGGTGATGGGCGTCGGCCCGATCCCGTCGACCGAGAAGGCGCTGCGCATCGCCGGCCTGAGCATCGACGACATCGGCCTGTTCGAGCTGAACGAGGCCTTCGCGGTGCAGGTGCTCGCCTTCCTCGACCACTTCGGCATTGCCGACGACGACCCGCGGGTCAACCCGTGGGGCGGCGCGATCGCCATCGGTCACCCGCTCGCCTCCTCCGGCGTCCGGCTGATGACCCAGCTCGCCCGGCAGTTCGCCGAGCACCCCGAGGTCCGCTACGGCCTCACCGCCATGTGCATCGGCATCGGCATGGGCGGCACCGTGATCTGGGAGAACCCGCACTGGGAGGGTGGCAACAAGTGAGCGCGCTCGCCGCACCGAACGAGGTCGTCACCAAGGCGCTGCTGCGCCAGGTGGCCGTACCCGGGCTGGACCGTCCGGCCGCCCTCATCACCCTGGACAACGGCTTCGACCACACCAAGCCGAACAGCTTCGGCCCGGGCGGCCTGACCAGCCTGGACGAGGCGATCACGGCCGCCCTGGCGGCCGACCCGGCGTTCATCGCCGTCACCGGCAAGCCGTACATCTTCTGCGTGGGCGCGGACATCACCAGCCTGCCGCAGCTGGAGAGCCGCGAGCAGGCGCTGGAGATCGGCCGGCTCGGCCACCGGGTCTTCGCCCGCCTCAAGGACAGCGCGGTCCCGACCTTCGCCTTCGTCAACGGCGCGGCGATGGGCGGCGGCCTGGAGCTGGCCCTGCACTGCCACTACCGGACCCTGTCGGCGGGCGCGGCGGCCCTGGCGCTGCCCGAGGTCTCGCTCGGCCTGGTCCCCGGCTGGGGCGGCACCCAGCTGCTGCCGAACCTGATCGGCATCCCGGCCGCGACCCAGGTGATCCTGCAGAACCCGCTGATGCAGAACAAGATGCTCAAGCCGAAGCAGGCGGCGGAGATGGGCATCGCGGACGTGCTGCTCGAGCCGGCCGACTTCCTGGAGCGATCCCTGGAGTGGGCCGCCGGGGTGGTCAAGGGCGAGGTCACCGTGACCCGGCCCGAGGTCGACAAGGACATGTGGGCGGGCGTGCTCTACTTCGCCCGGCAGACCCTCGACCAGCGGCTGCACGGGGCGGTCCCGGCCGCCTACAAGGCACTGGACCTGCTGGAGACCGCGAAGGACGCCGACTTCGCCGCCGGCACCGCGGCCGAGGACGAGGCCCTGGCCGACCTGGTCTTCTCCGAGGAGCTGCGCAGCGGCCTGTACGCCTTCGACCTGGTGCAGCGGCGGGCCAAGCGGCCGGCCGGCGCGCCGGACAAGGGCCTGGCCCGCCCGGTCACCAAGGTGGGCATCGTCGGCGCCGGCCTGATGGCCAGCCAGCTCGCCCTGCTCTTCGCCCGCCGCCTCCAGGTGCCGGTGGTCATGACCGACCTGGACCAGTCCCGGGTGGACAAGGGCGTCGGCTACGTGCACACCCAGATCGAGAAGGCCGTCAGCAAGGGCCGGATGGACAAGGGCACCGCGGCCAAGCTGTACGGCCTGGTCAGCGGCTCGGTCGACAAGTCCGTCTTCGCCGACGCCGACTTCGTCATCGAGGCGGTCTTCGAGGACCTCGGCATCAAGAAGCAGGTCTGGGCCGAGCTGGAGAAGATCGTCAAGCCGGAGGCCGTGCTGGCCACCAACACCAGCTCGCTGTCGATCACCGAGATGGCCGCCGACCTGGAGCACCCCGAGCGGGTGGTCGGCTTCCACTTCTTCAACCCGGTCGCCGTGCTGCCGCTGCTGGAGATCGTCCGCGGCGAGCGGACCGACGACGCCACGCTCGCCACCGCGTTCGCGGTCGGCAAGCAGCTGAAGAAGTCGAGCGTGCTGGTCAAGGACGCCCCGGCGTTCGTGGTCAACCGGCTGCTGACCCGCTTCCTCGGCACCGTCTTCGCCGCCGTCGACCAGGGCACCCCGCTGGACGTGGCGAACAGCGCGCTGGACCCGCTGGGCCTGCCGATGCGCCCGCTCGCCCTGCTCCAGCTGGTCGGCCCGGCCGTGGCCTACCACGTGGGCGGCACTCTGCACGCCGCGTTCCCGGACCGGTTCGGCGTCAGCGAGAACCTCAAGCGGATCGCCGACTCGGGCCAGCCGATCGTGGTCGACGACCAGGTCAACGAGGAGGTCGCCAAGCTGCTCGTGGTCGGCGACCAGCCGCTCACCGCCGAGCAGGTCCGGCAGAACGCGCTGGACGCGCTGGCCGAGGAGATCCGGCTGATGCTCGACGAGGGCGTCGTCGCCGAGGCGCAGGACATCGACCTGTGCATGATCCTCGGCGCCGGCTGGCCGTTCCACCTGGGCGGCGTCACGCCGTACCTGGACCGGACCGGCACCTCCGAGCGGGTCACCGGCCGGCGGTTCCTGCCGCGCGGCGTCGCCAGCCTGCGCGGCTAGCCCCGCTCCGCTCCGCCACGATCGCGGTGGTCGGCCGTCCCGTGGGACGGTTCGGCCACCGCGATCGGCGTTTCCGCGCCGCCCGGTCCCGGGCGGGGCGGCGGCGGCCCGGGCGGTCACCGGCCGGACACCCTGCGCCCACTTCCGCGACATCGCTCGGCCGGCCCGGTCACGACCCGGTTCCGGTTTCGTCACGTCGGCAGCGGCCGGACGGTGCCGTGTCGGTGTCGCTCGCTACGATCACGCGTCCGGATTCAACACAGGAGCTGACACCATGTCCCAGCCGCCGTCCAGTCCCTACCCCGGTTCCTACCCCCCGCCCCACCAGCAGCCCGGTGGCTACCAGCCGCCGCAGCAGCCCCAGTACGGCGGCGGCTACCCGCCGGCTCCGCAGCAGCAGCCCCAGTACGGCGGCGGCTACCCGGAGAGCGGCCAGCCCGGCCAGCAGTACGGCGGCGGCTACCCGCAGCCCGACCAGCCCGGCCAGCAGTACGGCAGCGGCTACCCGGAGACCGGGCAGCCCGGCTACGGCGCCCCGGCCCCCCTGCCGCCGAAGAAGAAGTCGAGCGCCGGCAAGATCCTCCTGATCGTCCTGGCCGTCGTGCTGGTGCTCTGCGTCGGCGGTGGCGCCGCCATCTGGTTCGCCGCCAAGGACGAGGTCGGCGACGTGGTCACGGCCACCAAGACCCGCCTGGTCGAGCCCCCCACGCTGGCCGGCCGGGCGAAGGTGGACCAGCCGGAGCTCAAGGCCGCCGCGACCCAGATGAAGTCCGAGATCGCCAAGGACGTGCCGAACGCCACCAGCACGGTCGGCGCGTTCTACGGCGATCCGGCGAAGAAGGACCTGGTCATGATCGCCGGCGCGTCCGGCGTCATCGCCGACCCGAAGAAGGAGATGGCGGACGCCATCACGGCGATCACTCCCGAACTGGGCGCCAAGGAGTTCAAGACGGTCGAGGCCGGCCCGCTGGGCGGCGACGCCAAGTGCGGCGACGGCAAGACCGAGGACGTCCCGGTGGCGGTCTGCATCTGGGCCGACAAGGGCAGCCTCGGCATGGTGGTGGTCTACTTCAAGTCCGCGGCCGAGATCCAGTCGGAGTTCGTCACCATGCGCGGCGAGATCGAGAAGCAGGACTGACCCCGCGGATCCGGAGAACCGGGCCCCCGCCCTACGGCGGGGGCCCGGTCCCGTTTTCACCGGTCAGGCCGACGCGGCCCGCTCCGCGGGGCTGCGGCAGACGCAGAACTCGTTGCCCTCGGGGTCGGCCAGCACCACCCAGCCGGTGCCGTCCGGCCGGCGGCGGTCGGCGACCAGGGTGGCCCCGAGGTCGCGCAGCCGCGCCACCTCCTCGTCCCGGGTCCCCTCGGCCGCGTGCACGTCGAGGTGGAACGCGCCCTTGCCGTGCCGCTCCCCCACCGAGACGAAGAGCAGGTCGGGGCCGTGGCCGTCGGGCGCGACGAGGACCGCCTCCGGGTCGCCCGGGTGGTCGTCGTCGTGCAGCTTCCGGTCGAGCACCCGGGCCCACCAGCTGGCCAGGGCGTACGGGTCGTCGGTCTCGACGGTGACGCAGTGGATCTGTGCACTCACGGTGCTTCCTCCTGGATCGGAGTGCGCCCCGCCGGAGTGAGAGAGGTCAGCGGCGACTGCGGGGCGCGGGACGGTTCACGGTGGACATCGACCACACCCCCTTCCACGTCTCGGGCTGACGCCGCTGATCATGTCACCACACGGCGGTGGGGACAAGGCCGGCCCGGCCCCCGCGAGGCGGGACCGGGCCGGCCGGTGCGAACTCCCCGGGTCACGGGCCGACGAAGACCGCCTTCGCCCGCCAGTCGACGCCGTCGACGGCCGGGCCGCTGCGCACGGTGAACGCCGCGACCGGCGCGCCGCCCGCCCAGTCGGTGGCCGACAGCTCACCGGTGCTGCGGTTGACCTTGTAGAGGGTGGTGCCGGCCAGGAACACCGACCCGGCGTCGGCGAAGCCGCTCGCTCCGGCGACGGTGAACTTCTCCGCGCCCACCACGCCGCTGTCCGGGGTGAACCAGCGCCAGAACAGGCCGCCCTGCCCGGCGAGGCTGTAGTAGAGCCGTCCGCCGCTGTAGAACATGCCGGTGACGTTGGGAATCTCGGGATAGAAGTTGTTCGTCACCCCGGCGTACGTCTGGCCGGCCGGGCCGGAGTCCGTCTCCACCGCGTCCCAGTAGGCGTCGTGGTACGGGTCGACCGCCGACGCGGCGCCGAACGTGGACCCGTTGAAGGTGCGCCGCCACAACGACCCGTTCATCCCGTAGAAGAGCGTGCCACCGACCCAGAACGCGCCCCGCGCGGTGGACCACGCGGTGCCGTCCGGGACGGCCACGGGGCCGGCCGCACCGACCGTCGTGACCCCGTCGTAGGACCGGACCTGCACCTCGTTCCCGGTGCCGGCGGGCGGGGCGCCGGTCTTGACGATCTCGATGCCGTCGACCAGCGGGTTCTCCACCACGTGCCGGAAGTCGAGGTCGACGGAGCCGTCGCTGACCACGGTGAACGACCGCATGGTGCCCACGTTGTGCCCGACGCTCGCGGAGAGGTCGAGGTCGTCCAGGACGGTCGTCCCCTCCAGGGCCACGTCGAAGACCCGGGAGCCGGCGGCGGCGGTGCCGTCGTACCGGTTGGCCAGGTAGAGCCGGACCTGCACCTCGGTGCCCGCGGGCACCGGGAACTGCCAGCTCATCTCCGGGTCGCCGGCGGGATCCCAGCGCTCGTCGCTGTAGAGCGCGGCCGGGGCGCCGGCCGGCACGGTGGCGTCCACGCCGCCCACCGGCGCGAAGCCGGCGGTGCTGCTGCCGCCGTTGTGGTACGGGCTGGGGTTTCCGCCGTCGTCGGCCGCCCAGTCCGGCCCGTTGTCCGTCGAGGCGACCAGCGGGCCGCCGGCGTTGACCCGGTGCAGCACGTTGGTCGACGCCGGGACGCCGGCCTGGTACACGTTGCCCGGAAGGGTGGCCGTGGTGGTCGGGTGCGGCGCCGCGCCGCCGGTCAGCGGGAAGAACGCGATCCGCTCCCGGCGGTACTGGAAGTTGCCGATCCACGAGGTGTCCGAGCCGACCCAGAGGCCGGCCGGGGTGACCAGCATCTCGGAGGCGCCGATGCCGCGCGGGTGCCGGCCCGGGTTCCAGGAGAGCGGCAGGCCGGTGCGCGGGTCGAGGGCCGCGATGCTGGCCCGGCCGACCGCGCCCGCCTGGGCGGAGTCGCCGCCGAAGCTGTTGTTGAGCCAGCGGAAGTGGCCGCCGACGTAGACCGCCTGCTCGCTGATGCCGACGGAGAGGTAGGTGTCGCCGCCGGTGTAGTCGACCCAGGTGGGCTGGAGGTCCGCCCCGGTGGCGTCGGCCTCCCAGCGGGCGGCGGCGTCGCAGAGCGTGCCGCCGTTCGGCGCGCCGGTGGTCACGACCACGAAGTAGCTGCCGTCCGGGGCGAACGCGAGGTCCCGCATGTACGAGTCGAACGCCCACCAGGCGCAGCGCGGGGTGTACCGGCTGGTGTTCCAGTCGGCCACGGTGGCCGCGGTGGCGCCCAGGTCCAGCTTGACGATCTGGTCGTGCAGCACCCCGTCGGCCTTCTTGAAGTTGCCGATCACCACGAGCTTCGTGCCGTCCGGGGAGACGGCCAGCTTCTCGGCCCCGACGCCGGCGTTGGCGCCGCTGACCCCGTCGTAGTTGTGGTGCTCGGTGAGCGCCGTGGTGAGGTAGCCGTCCACCGCGCCGGTGCTCGCGTTGAGCGAGGCGAGGCCGCCGCGCGGGTTGGGGTTGCCGGCCGTGGTGAAGATGCCGCCGACCAGCAGCCGCCCGCCGACCAGGGCGACGTCGTTGACCAGCCCGTTGAACGCCGGGCCGGCGAAGCTGGTGACCACCGCGCCGGTGGCGACGTTGAGCAGCGCCACCTTGCGCCGGGTGACCCCGTTGACGGTGTTGAACTTGCCGGCCACGAAGACCGTCCCGGCGGTGGGCCCGGCGACCACCGCGTACACCTCGTTGTCGACGGTCGGTGCGAAGGCGGTGTCGACCGTGCCGGTGGCCTTGTCGAAGGCGAGCAGGTAGTTGCGCGTGATGTCGACGTCGGACCCGCGGTTCTGCACGCGGGTGAACGAGCCGGCCACGATGATCTTCGTGCCGGCGTCGTGGATCGCGTTGACCGTGCCGTCCATGATGTCCGGCGAGGCGGTGGAGGGTGTCGCTTTGACCAGGGTGGTGTGGTTGGGCGCGGCGGCGGCGGGGCCGGCCGGGGCCAGCCCGGCGGCGGTGAGCGCGACGGCGGCGAGGGCCGCGAGGACGCGGCGGGTGCGGGCCGAGGGGTGGGTCACGGGCAGCTCCGGGGGCTGATGTGGACAGACGTGTCGCAGCAATCACCCTGGGCCACCGGTCACGCGCCGTCCAGCACCGGCCACGCTTTCTGCCCGACCACCGCGCCGCTACCGGCCGACGACCCGGCGCGACCGATCGGGACAGCCGGGGCCGGCCGCACGGACAGGTGGCCGCCGATCGGCTTCTCAGGTGGCCGCGGGGGCGTCGGCCGACGGCAGGGTGACGGTCACCTCCAGGCCGCCGCCCGGCTGGGCGACCGCCTTCACCGTGCCGCCGTGCGCGTCGCAGACCGCGCGCACGATGGACAGTCCGAGGCCGGAGCCGCGGGCGCCAGTGCGTTCCTGCCCGCCGCGCCGGAACGGCTCGAACAGTCCCGGCACGTCGGCGGGGGCGACCTCGAAGCCGGTGTTCCCGACGACCAGCCAGGACCGCTGCCCGTCGGTGCCGGTCCGCACCCACAGCCGGCCGTGCAGGTGGTTGTAGCGGACCGCGTTCTCCACCAGGTTGCCGGCGAGCCGGTCGAGCAGGCCCGGGTCGCCGACCACCGGAGCGGCCCGCAGCGAGGTGTGCACCTTGAGGCCGATCCGCTCCACCTCGCGGGCCATCGCGGAGAGCGCGTTGGCGGTGCCCGTGGCGAGGTCGAACTCGGTGCGGCGGGCCAGCCGCCCGCCGGTCTGCGCCTCGCTGCGGGCCAGCACCAGCAGCGCGTCGACCAGCCCGTTGGCGCGCTCCGAGGCGTCCCGGACCACGCTGGCCATCCGGCGGTACTCGGCGAGGTCCGCCTCGTCGTCGCTGAGCGTCACGTCGATCTCGGTACGCATCACCGCGAGCGGGGTCCGCAGCTCGTGCGAGGCGTTGGCCACGAACCGCTTCTGCGCCTCGAACGCGGCGCTGATCCGGTCGAGCATGGCGTCGAAGGTCTCGGCCAGCTCGGCCACCTCGTCGTCCGCGCCGGACCAGCGGATCCGCTCGTCCAGGGTCGTCTCGCCGAGCCGGCGGGCGGTGGCGGTGACCTGGTGCAGCGGGCGCAGCGCCCGGCCAGCCACCGCGTACGCCCCGGCCACCCCGACCATGCCGATGGCGGCCAGCGCCACCAGGGCCTTGACCAGCAGCTCCCGCTCGTCGGTGGGGCGCAGCGCGTCCCGGACCAGCAGCCAGGCGAGCAGCACCAGGACCGCTCCGGCCCCGACCAGCAGCACCCCGTTGAGCAGGGTGAGCCGCAGCCGCAGGGTGGGCCGCAGCCGGGACCGGCCGGTCATGCGGCGGCCTCGCCGATCCGGTAGCCCGCGCCGACCACAGTCTCGATGAGCGGCGGGTCGCCGAGCTTCTTGCGCAGTGTCATGACGGTCACCCGGACGATGGTGGTGAACGGGTCGGTGTTCGCGTCCCAGACCCGCTCCAGCAGTTCCTCGCTGGAGACCACGGCCCCGCGCGCCTTGAGCAGCTCGGCCAGCACGCCGAACTCCTTGTTGGTGAGGTCGACCGGCTCGCCGGCGCGGGTGACGACCCGGCGGGCCGGGTCGAGCACCAGGTCGGCCACCTCCAGCACCGGCGGGGCGGCCGGGGTGGCCCGCCGGCCCAGGGCCTGCACCCGGGCGACCAGCTCGTCGAAGGCGAACGGCTTGGGCAGGTAGTCGTCGGCGCCGAGCTGCAACCCCTCCACCCGGTCGGCGACCGTGCCGCTGGCGGTGAGCATCAGCACCCGGGTCAGCGCGCCGGAGGCGGCCAGGTCGGCACAGATCCGGTCGCCGTGCACGCCCGGTAGGTCCCGGTCCAGGATCACCACGTCGTAGCGGGTGACGAAGGCGGCCTCGTGCCCGGCGTCGCCGTCGTAGGCGACGTCCACGGCCATCCCGCGCTTGCGCAGCCCGCGCGCGATCGCGTCGGCGAGGTTCCGCTCGTCCTCGACCACCAGTACCCGCATCCCGGCCTCCCAGCTCGTGACCTCCCGCCAACCTAGTGCCGGCCGCCAAGCGTCCCTCGCGCGCCGTCGTTGCAAAAAACCTTCAGGTACGCGATGCTCGCCGGCGGCGAGCGACAACCGCCCCGGGCGCCGGCCCGGCCCGAGCCGACGGGAGGCCCGCATGACCGCTGTCGACCCCGGCCGGGACGTGACGTACCACCGCTTCCGCTTTCCGGCGGACCTGCACCTCGGCGCCGCCGACGGGGTGGCCGGCGGCCCGGACGGGCTGGTGCTCGCCGCGCCGGCCGACCGGGTCGACCACACCGACCCGCACTCCGGCGACACCGCCGGGTACGACGCGGCGACCTGGACCTCCCCGGTGGTGCCGGTCGGCTTCGCCGTCGCCGAACTGGTCCCCTCCTGGACCGCCGACGCGCCGACGCGCCGACCGGCTGCTGGCTGCGGGTGGAGCTGCGCGGCTGGGCCGGCGACGCCGCCACCACCGGCTGGTACGACCTGGGCCGGTGGGCCGCGGACGACACGACCATCCACCGCTCCTCGGTGCCGGGCCAGGCGGACGGCGCGGCCCGGGTCGCGGCCGACACCCTGCGCGTCATCGGCGGGACGGTCACCGGCTGGCAGGTCCGGGTCACCCTGCACCGGCGCACCGACGCCCCGGCCGGCCCGGTGCTGCGCACCCTCGGTGTGGTCGCCTCGGCCGACGACCGGGCCACCCGGGCGGGCACACCCGCCGTCCCGGTCACGGCGGCGGCCCCCGTCGACGGGACGGCCGGCGGCGCCCGGGGCCGGGTGCTGGACGTGCCGCGCTACGCGCAGCGGCTGCACGCCGGCGGGGAGACCCGCTGGGGCGGCGGCGGTGACTCCTGGTGCAGCCCCACCTGCGTCTCGATGGTGCTCGACTTCTGGGGCGCCGGCCCCACCCCGGACCGGTACGCCTGGGTCGCCCCGCCCGGCCCCCGGCCGGTGGTGGTGCACGCCGCCCGGCACTGCTACGACCACGCGTACGCGGGGGCCGGGAACTGGCCGTTCAACACGGCGTACGCGGGCCTGCACGGGGTGGACGCCTTCGTCACCCGGCTGCGCTCGCTGGCCGAGGCGGAACGGTTCGTGGCCGCCGGCATCCCGCTCATCGTCTCGGCGGCCTTCACCCGGGGGCAGGTGCCCGGGCTGGACTACGACACCCGGGGGCACCTCATCGTGCTGGTCGGCTTCACGGCCGACGGTGACCCGGTGCTCAATGACCCGTACGCCCCGGACGACGAGGGGGTCCGCCGGACCGTGCCCCGGGCGGCGTTCGAGGCGGCCTGGCAGGGCGGCAGCGGCGGGGTCGTCTACGTGGTGCGGCCGGAGTCGGTGGCGCTGCCGCCGGCGCCCGCGCAGGCCAACTGGTGACTCACCGGCCCACCGGCCAGATCGTCAGCCCGCCCGCCGGGCGCAGGCAGACCAGCGCGGCGCCCGAGTCGGCGCAGTCGTCCCAGGAGCCGGGCAGCACCGCCCGGATCCGGACCTCCCCGGCCGCGACGTCCAGCGCGCCGACCAGCGTCCGGTCGCCGGGCATGCGGCGCAGCCCGAGCAGCCGGGTCGGGTCGCTCACGACGCCCGTGGTGCGCCAGCGGCCGAGCCGGGCGAGGGCGTGGCCGGTGGCCGGGTCGAGCACCGACAGCTCCAGCTCCAGCCCGACGCCGGGCTCGGCGCCGAGCAGCCGGCCGCCCACCGGCGCCATCCCGACCCACTGGTCGTCCACCCAGCTCGGTTCACCGGTGGCCGGGTCGAGGGCGCGTACCCCGCCGACCTGGTCGCGGATGCACACCATCCCGGCGCACTCGACGAACCAGACCCCGGCGCGGGGCTCCACCGCCACGTTCCAGCGCCGGTCCAGCCGGTCCAGCCCGTAGGCGGTGACCGTGCCCGGCGCGCCGTCGACCAGCAGCAGGTCGGCCACCACCTGGGTGAACCGGTAGGAGACCCGGTCCGCGGCCGGCGGCACCCGGCCGGCGTGCACCAGCGCGCCGGAGTCCGCGTCGTGCACCTCCACCCGGCCGTCGGGGGTGACCAGCACGATCTGCGTCACCCCCCGGTCGTCCGCCCGGTACGCCACCCCGTTGCTGGGCAGTGGCAGCGACCAGCGCACCGCGCCCGAGACCGGGTCGACGGCCAGCACCGTGCCGGTCCCGGCCGCCCGCGGGGTCTCGAACAGCACCCCGCCGGACCCGGTCGACACCGCGTAGCCGGACTGCCGCCAGCGCACCGCGCCGGTCGCCGGGTCGAGCAGGGTGGAGAGGGTGTCGCCGGCCCCGGCCGGGCTGCTCGTCACCAGCAGCCCGCCCGCCAGCGCGCCCAGCCCGAGCAGGTGGTCACCGGCCGGCAGGGTGAACCGCCAGAGCGGCTCGCCGCCGGGCAGCCGGTGCCCCGTGACCACCCGGCCGCCCCGGCCGATCGTGCCCGGCCCGTCGGCTACCACGAGCCGGCCCGCCAGGACCAGGAAGATGGCGCCCTGCGGGGCGGGCACCCGGATCCCCGCTGGCTGCCGGGCCGGCGGGGCCGCGCCGGCCAGGGTCAGCAGCGCCAGGCAGCAGACCGCCACCACCCGGGCCACCCGGCCCGGCGGCCGGGCCGGCGCGGGAGCCGGCTCGCCGGCCTCCTCGCCGTGCCGCATCTCCCCCAGCTCGATGACCGGACTCACGGCAGCCGCCACAGCCCGAACCCGCCGTCGGTGTGGCGGCAGACGACCAGCGTCGCGCCCATCCGGCAGTCGCCGACGGCGCCGACCAGCACGTCGCGCACCTCGGGGCGGCCGGGGGCCGGGTCCAGCTCGACGAGGAGCTGGCGGCTGTTCCGTATCCGCCGGACGCCGAACAGCCGGCCGTCGTACTCGTCCTGCTGCACCATCTCCCAGACGCCGAGGTCGGCCACCAGCCGGCCGGTGGCCTCCTCGATGACCGCCAGGGCGGTTCCGTGTCCGGTGTCCGGTGCCGCGCCCGTGTTGACCAGCAGCCGACCGCGGGCGGTCGACAGCACCCCCGCCCACCGGTCGTCGGTCCACCGCACCGCGCCGGTGGCCGGGTCGAGCGCCCACATCCCGCCGGTCTGCCTGATCGCGCAGAGCAGGCTGCCGCACTGCTGCGCGTAGCCGACCAGGGGGAGCGCGGCCGTCCAGCGCCGCTGGAGGGTGTCCAGGTCGTAGGCGGTGACGGTGCTGCCCGCGTCGCCGATCACCAGCAGCATCCCGGCGGCGAGCAGGGTGCGCTGCCGGGTGGGCAGGTCGCCGGGGCGCAGGTCGCGGGCGACCAGCCGGGCGCCGCTGACCGCGTCGTAGACGGCGGTCTCGCCGGCGGCCGGCAGGTAGACCAGCCGGTCCACGCCGGACGGGCCGAAGCTGAGTTCGACGTCGTCCGGCGTGCCGGGCGCCGACCACAGGGTCCGGCCGTCGCTCACCGCCACCCGGCGGATCGGCTGCCGGCCCGTCACGTCGGGCACCTGCATGAGCAGGGCCTCGCCGGCCGGGAAGCCCACCCCGGGCTGGACCCAGTTGACCTGGCCGGTGCGGGCGTCGAGGCCGACCGTCTCGTACACGGAGTCGCTGTCGGTCCGCCCGACGAGCAGGACGGTGCCGACCTGCTCCCACACCGCGGTGGCCGCGCCCACCCCCGGCAGCGGGGTCCGCCACAGTGTCCGGGGTGGACCGGAGCCGGCCCGGTACGCGACGAGCCGCCGGTTCGCACCGCCCGCCGGGTCGGCCGGCTCGACCACGTACACCCGGTCGCCGGAGACGAACGCGGCGGCCGCGGGGCCGCCGGCCAGGGTGCGCGCGGCGGGCCGCGCCGGCGGTGCCGCGGCGGCGAGCGTGACCAACGCCACCAGCAGCACCACGACGCTCCGGAACGGACGACCGGCGGCCCGCGGACGACGCCGCGCCGGGCCCGGCGGGGCGTCGTCGCGCAGCTCACCCAGATCGATGACGGTCACGACCACACCCTCCCCGCGCCGCCGCCCGGCTGTCTCGGCCGAAACCGGTACGAGACGTGCCGCCTGTACGATGGCCCGTCGTGGCCGTGCCGGTGGTGGACCCCTCGCTGAACTCCTCGCCCGTCGAGACCGAGCCCGTCGTGGCGGACCCGCCGCGCCGGCCTCGACGCCGGCCGGCACGCGCCGACGTGCTGGCCATCGGAGCCTATGCGGTGCTCGGCATTCTCGTCTGCCTCAACTATTGGGGCGACGTGCAACACCGGGTCTCCTCGCACCTGCCGACCGACCACAGCTGGTTCGAGTGGCTCTTCGCGCACGGCGCGTACTCCGTGCGTCACCTGGAGAACCCGCTCTTCACCGCCCGGCAGAACGCGCCGGACGGGGTGAACATGATGGCGAACACCTCGCTGCTCGGGGTCACCCTGCCGCTGGCGCCGCTCACCCTGCTGCTCGGCCCGCAGGTGATGTACGCGCTCTACCTCGGCGCGGCGCTCTCGGCCACCGCGGCCACCTCCTACTGGGTGCTGTCCCGGCACCTGGTCCGCTCGCGCGGGGCGGCCTTCGTCGGCGGCGCCTTCCTCGGCTTCGCCCCGGGCATCGTGCACCACGCCAACGGGCAGCCGAACTTCGTCTCCAACTTCCTGCTCCCGCTGATCGTGGCCCGGGTGCTGCGGCTCGGCGAACCGGGCCGGTGGCGGCGCAACGGGATCGCGCTGGGCCTGCTCGTGGCGTACCAGATCTTCATCAACGAGGAGATGCTCCTGCTCACCGCGCTGGCCTGCCTGGTCGTCGTGGTGGCGTGGATCGCGCAGCGGCCGCGGGCGGCGCGCGAGCGGGCCGGCACGTTCCTCGCCGCCACGGGCGTGGGCGGCGCGCTGGCCCTGCTGCTGACCGCCTACCCGATCTGGTTCCAGTTCAACGGGCCGCAGTCCTACCGTGGCCTGCAGGGCGGGGTCTTCCACAACTGGGGCGAGGACCTGATGGCCTTCGTCACCTTCGCCCGGGACACCGTGGCCGGGGACGAGGCGGTGGAGAAGACCATCGGGCTGACCGAGCAGAACACCTGGTTCGGCTGGCCGCTGGTGCTGGTCGCGCTGGTCGCGCTGGTGCTGCTGGTACGCCGCTCGCTGCCGGCCCGGATCGTGGCCGTGCTCGTGGTGGTCTTCACGGTCGCCGCCATCGGCCCGAAGGTGCGCTTCGACGGGGTGGAGACCACCGTCGACGGCCCCTGGGCGTACGTGCCGGACGACCTGCCGCTGGTCGAGATGATGATGCCGACCCGGCTCAGCCTGGTGGTGGCGGCCGCCGTCGGCGTGCTGCTCGCGCTGGCCTGGGACGCCCTGTCCGGGCGCGGACGCCCGCCGGTGCCCGCCCAGCGCACCGGCCCGACCGCCCCCGGATCACGCCGGCGTTGGCCGCGCCTCGTCGGGTACGCCGCCATCGTGGCCGCGCTGCTGCCGCTGCTCCCCCGCCCGCTGCCGGCCCAGCAGATCGACCCGCCGCCGCACTTCATCACGGCCGGCGGCTGGCGGCCCTACGTGCCGGACGGCCGGACCCTCGTGCCGGTGCCGATCCCGAGCAACGTGCACGGCCTGCCCACGCTGCGCTGGAGCGCGCTGACCAGGCAGGCGTTCCCCATCCCCGGCGGCTACTTCATCGGCCCCAACGAGGTGGGCGAGGGGGTCTTCGGCGCGCCGAACCGGCCGACCAGCACACTCATCTACTCCACCATGGACGCGAACAAGGTCCCGCCGCTCACCGACGAGAACCGCCGGCAGGCCCTCGACGACCTGCGCTTCTGGAAGGCGTCGGTGGTGGTGCTCGGCGCGGACCCGCGCGAGGCGGTGCTCCGCGACCTGATGACCGCCCTGCTCGGCCCGCCGCAGCGCGTCGACGACGTCTGGCTCTGGGACGTCCGCGACCGCGTCTGACCCCGTCCGGCCGGCCTCCGCCGGACCAGCCCGGTGTCGGCGCCGACCGAGGGCGGCGGCCCGCCGCAACCGGGTCGGAGGTAACTTCGCGGCGCCTACAAACGTGATGTCGCAGACGACTCACCGCGTTCGTAGCGTCCAGCCGACCATGACGACCCCCGGGCCGCCCGCGACCGCGGGCCCTGCCAGCCCCTCCACCGCCGCGACGGAGAGGGCCGGTCAGCCGGTCAGGGGGCGGACGTCCCAGAGGTGGGCGCCGGGGACGTCGCGGCCGGGGCCGACCAGCGCGTCCACCGTGGCGCGGACCGGGTCATCCGGGGTCGAGCCGGCCTGCACCAGCACCGCCGCCCGCCAGTGCCGCAGGTCCGCGACGGCCTGGCGGCGTTCCGCGTCGCCGATGGGCGGCACCTGGCCGGTCTCGGCGGCCCGGCGCAGCAGCAGCGAGGTCGGCAGGTCCGGTGCGCCCCAGTGCGCGGTCGGGTCGCCGGCAGAGCGGGGGCCGATGAAGTAGCCGCCCGGCGCGTCGAACGCCAGCCCGGTCCGCGCCGACCAGAAGGTGGCCGGGCTCACCCCGGACCCGGTGACCGGCGGCACCGGCACCAGCGTCCGCCCCGGCGGCACGTACGCCCGCCAGCCGCCGTCGGCCACGAAGGCCGGCACCGGCGTGACCGGCACGGTGCGGATCGGGGTCGGGGTGAGCGGCAGCAGCGCGGCGGCGACGGCCCCCGCCCACGGCGCCCAGGTCCGGGCCGCGCGGTGCCGGACCCGGTCCAGGGCGAGGGCCAGCAGCACCCCGAGCACCGGTACGCAGACCAGCGCGAACCGGGCCGGCACCACGAGGTCGAGCAGCGGCACCCCGGCGAGCAGCCGGTACGGCCCGGGCAGCCCCGTGTCGTGCCGGTTCACCACCACCGTGGTGCCCAGGGAGAGCAGCGCGAACAGCAGCCCGCAGGCGGCGAGGGCCCGGACCAGCGGCCGCCGCCACAGCCGGACCACGATCAGCACGGCCAGCAGCGGCAGGAACGGCCCGAAGAACGAGTTCTCCTCGGTCGGGTTCGGCGACAGCAGCCCGGCGTGGTAGCCGTCCCCGGCGACGGTCTGCCGGGCGGCGGCGGCGTACGAGGCCAGGTCCAGCCGGTAGCCCCGGGCGTAGAACGGCATCCCGCTGTAGTGGCCCGGACCGCCGAACTGGACCCAGAGCGGGTACGCCAGCAGCACCCCGGCGACCAGCGCGCCGATCCCGAGCCGGCGCGCCACCACGGGTGCCAGCCGCCGTGCGGCGGCCCGGTCGGCCAGCGCGTAAGCCCCGGCGCACACCCCGGCCGCGAGGGCCAGGAAGACCAGCACCTCCTCGCCGAGGAAGACCTGGTAGGCGACGGCCAGCCCGAGCAGCACCCCGTCCCGGCGGACCCGGTCGTGCGCCGGCCGGAACACCAGGCCGAGGATCACCGGGACCAGGAACTGGGCGGCCATGTGCAGGTGCGCCCCGGCCTGCGACACGAGGCCCGGGGCGAAGCCGCAGAACAGCCCGCCCACCGCCGCGGCGGCCCGGGAGCGGACCAGCCGGCGGGCGAGCAGCGCGTACCAGGCGGTGGCGGTGCCGGCGAGGCAGAGCACCACCGCGACGAGGAAGGCCACCTGCGAGCCGAACAGCGCGGTGACCGGGGTGAGCGGCACGCCCAGCCCGAGCACCGAGGTGTTGGCCATCAGGTTGACCCCGTCGGGGACGTTCAACGCGGTGCTGTGCAGCGGGTTCTCCCCGCCGGTCACCGCCCGGGCGGCCCGGGCGAGCATCCACTCGAAGAGCATCTGGTCGCCGGCCTGGTGGAACAGCCGGTCGGGCCGGCGCCACTGGCCGGCGGTGAGCAGCACGGCCAGGCCCAGGTAGCCGGCGACCACGAGCGCGTCGACCGGGCGCGGCCGCCACCGGCGCCGGGGCGCGGGCTCGGGGCGGTCCGGGCCGGTCAGGCGGACGGGCTGGTCAGTGTCCGGACGTCCCACAACCACACGTCCAGCTCCTGCCGGGCGGGCCCGACCAGCTGCTCCACGGTGCGGCGCAGCGGCTCGGCGTTCTGCTCGTTCAGCGGCAGCACCACGATCGCGGCCCGCCAGTGCCGCAGCTCGTCGAGGAAGCGCCGGCGCTGCCGGTCGTCGAGCTTCGGCGTACGCCCGGTGGCCTCGACCTCGGCGAGCAGTTCGCCGATGCCGCTGGGCCGGCCACCGAAGCGGCCCGGGTCGCCGGTGACCCCGTTGCGCGGGGCGAGGAAGTAGCCCCCGGGGATCTTGAAGGCCAGGTCGGTGCTGGCCGCCCAGCGCATCGGGTCGGTGTTGCCCATGGCCGGCACCGGCACGGAGACCAGCGTCTGGTCCGGCCCGACGTACTGCCGCCACCGGTCGGCCGTGATGAACTCGGGCACGGCCGGGCGGGTGGTGACCCGCAGCGGCATCGGCGCGATGGGCAGCAGCGCGAACACCAGACCGGCGGCGGTCAGGGTACGCACGGTGCGCCGCTCCACGACCCGCAGCGCCGCGGCCCGCTCGACCGCCAGGGCCAGCAGCACCCCGATGACCACGGTGGTGATCAGGCCGAACCGGGTCGGCACCACGGCGTCCAGCAGCGGCAGCTTCACCAGCAGCTCCCACGGGCCGGTGATCAGGTCCCGGTCCCACCAGGAGACCCGCTCGCCGAGGGAGAGCACGGCGAAGAACAGCCCGGTCGCCGCGAGCGCCCGGACCACGACCTCCCGGCGCAGCCAGACCACGATGCCGACGGCCAGCAGCGACAGGCTCCAGCCGAAGAAGGCGTTCTCCTCCGAGTAGTTCGGGGCCAGGTTGACATTGGCCCGCTCGTTGCCGCCGAGCGTGGTGGAGCCGGGCGTGAAGAACGCGGCGATGTCGTTGCCGTAGTCGCGGACCGTGTCACTGAGCCCGTGGTACGCCATCGGCCCCGCGAACTGCACCCAGAGCGGGTACGCCAGCAGCGCCCCGGCGAGCACCGCGCAGACCGCCAGCCCGACGCCGAGCGGCCGCCAGGCGGCGGCCCACCGCTCGCGCTGCTGCACCACCACGGCGACCAGGAACACCCCGCAGGCCAGCGCCGTGAAGAGCAGGATCTCCTCGTTGACGAACGCCTGCGCGGTGACCAGCAGGGCGAGCAGCGCGCCGTCGCGGACCGGCCGGGTCGACCGGGTCAGCACCAGCACCCGCCACACGATGAACGGCAGCAGGAACTGGCTGATGATGTTCGGAT
Organism: Micromonospora sp. NPDC004540; assembly: GCF_040610095.1. NCBI lineage: Bacteria > Bacillati > Actinomycetota > Actinomycetes > Micromonosporales > Micromonosporaceae > Micromonospora > Micromonospora sp. NPDC004540. The sequence continues at coordinate 34,440 of NZ_JBEXLR010000020.1, read as the reverse complement.
GCCAGTTGGCGTGCGACAGCATGGCCGGCGAGAACCCGCAGAACCAGCCGCCCACGGCGGCGGCCAGCCGGTTGCGCACCAGGTGCCGGGAGAGCACCCGGTACCAGGCGGCGGCCGTGCCCGCGAGACCGAGCGTGACCAGGGTGACGAAGGAGACCGCCGGTCCGAACAGGAGGGTCACCGGCACCATCGGGATGCCGAGGGCCAGGATGGCGGTGTTCGCCATCAGGTTGACCCCGTCCGGATAGTTGAACTGGTCGGTGTAGAACGGATACTCGCCGTGCAGCACGATCCGCACCGAGTGGGCCAGGAAGAACTGCACCTGCGCCGGGTCGCTGCTGTAGAGCGCGGCCACCCGGCCGGCCGGGTCGGCCCAGATCCCGCTGGTCACCCAGACCGCGGCGAGCAGGAACACCCCGTACACGGCCAGGTCCTGCCGGCGCGGCGTCCACCGCCACCGCCGCCGCGCGGCCGGCGCGGCGGGCTCCGCGTCGCGCGCGGTGATCGGGGGTTCGTCCACCATGACGGAGAGCGGTCCGCCCGAGGCGTCGGCGTCCGGCGTCGAGTCGCCACGGGGGTCGGCAGGCGTCACAGTCGGCGGAGTCTACCGGAGCCGGAAAATGGCGTACGAATCGCACGTCCCACCGTCCTCTGTGGTCATCATCCGAAAGGGTGAGGTGGGCGCGGCCGGGTGACCGGCCGTCTCGTACCATGTGGGCTTCCGGACACGACCGGTGAAGACGGGATTCAGGGGGCGTACAGGGTGGTTTCAGTCCGTCGACGCGGCACGACGGCCACCGCGCTGCTGGCCCTGCTGCTGACCGGCTGCGGCCCGGTCGCCGGGCGGCAGCCGGCGGCGCTGCCCGTGGGCTACGACAGCCTCGACGGCACGCTGAAGGTCTGGCCGGCGCGGGGCAGCCTGACCCGCGACGCCGCCGCCACCGGCGAGATCAGCCGGGCCGTCCGGGACTGGCGCTCGCCGGACGACGACCGGGCGCACCTGTCCTCCTCCGGCATCCTCTACTCCGGCGAGGTGGGCGGAAGCCCGCTGGCCCTGGTCGCCGCCGACGTACCCGGCGAGGGCGCGTCCTGGCTGCTACAGCTCCACCGTGCCGGGGATCGCTGGCAGGTGTCGCACGCCACCGAGTACACCGATCCCGGCTACCTGGTCTACTCGGACGTGCTGCCGGTCCAGACCTGGACCGGCCGCCGCTACCTCACCTCTGCCCGGGTGGAGCGGCTGCTCGGCCCCGACGGCAAGGCGCTCCCCGCGACCGACGGCATCACCGAGCCGGTCGCCGTGCCCGCCTGCCAGGCCGTGGCCGTGACCGCGACGCTGCGGCCCACCCGCTCGCTGCCGCGCGGCCGGGCCGCGGACCGCGTCCTCGACCTGGGTACGGCGACCGCCGCGCCCCGTTATCCGCTGGTGCGCGACGAGACGGGGTCGGGGAAGCGGGCGCTGACCGGGCTGGACACGTGCGTGCTCGCCGGGGAGCGGGGGCCGTTCGGGAGCGTGCCGCGGCGGATCGGCGACCGGCAAGCGCCCCGGTCGGCGCCGGAGTCGTGGCCGATGGCGAAGATCGCGGTGCGGTCGCTGGGGTCGGTTTCTCTTGGTGGCGGGGAGCCTGGCGAGCTGGAGCAGCTCACCTGGGAGAGCGCTACCGGGACGATGACCGCCGTGGTCTACCGGCCGGCCGGCGGTGGTGCTCCGGTTGTGTCTCCTGCCGACCGGTCCACGACCTTGCAGGCTTACTACCTGCCGGTGCCGGGACAGCCGCTCGCGGTGCTGAGTTGGCGGGGGCGGGATGCGTCGTTCGCGGCGCCGCCGGGGACCACACGGCTCGTGGACCGGCCGGGGCTCGTGGTGGTGGCGCAGCCGGACCGGAAGCAGACGTTCAGCCTGGCGGGGACCGAGAAGACCTGGTACCGGTCCGTGGGCGGGCGCTGAGTTCGCCTGTGGTTGCGGTGGTGGGGTTCGGGGCAGCCCGACCCGCTCCGGGCGGTCAGGCTTGATCCCTGCGCGGGTCGGGCTGCCCCGAACCCCGCGCTGGTTGCGCTCCGCCGGTGGGTTGCGGCTTCGTTGGCCACCCGTGGCGATCTTGGTAGGAAGTGGCCCCTATAGGGGCCCTTTCCGTCCAAGATCTCCCCGGGGCAGGTCTTCACACGAGGCGATGGAGGCGGATTTTCGGGCGCTCGTTTCTCAGGTGGGACTGCTTGTGTTGGCGGACCTCTTCGTCCCAGACCTCCTGGTCGTAGTCCGGGTCCGGCGGGATCCATTTGTGGGAGCCGTCGCTGTAGTGGTACTTCTCGTCGCCGGGTCGGAGGATGCTCATCGGGTCCAGCCGAGGAAGCGGTGGTGCAGGTGGCCGGCGGGGACATGGGCCAGGTCGTGGGTGGCGTCGGCTAGCTGGGCGACCAGGTAGAGACCTAGTGAGACCGGGGCGGCATCGTACTCCGCTCGCAGCTCGCGACGGCGCGTCTGGCAGGGCCAGTCGGCGCCGCAGCCGCCGCAGGTCCAGGCCGGCGTGACCGGGAGGTGGGTCGTCATCGCGGGGCGTCCTGGTTGGGCCAGTGGCCGCGGCTGATCGGGATGACGTGGCGGCTTCGGCACGGTAGGTGGGATCCGCAGCGGCAGACGCGTCGCCAGTGCCGCCACGACCAGACCGGCCGGTGACGACGGGCCAGGGTCAGCGCCACCGCCACCAGGAATTCGTCGTAGGAGACGCGTCGCACCTGTTCTCCCTCGCCCCTCAGGATGGAGAGGGACACGGCGACCAGGCGATCCCGCACCGCCCGCCGCATCCCGTGACGAGGAAGCTACGCAGCGTTGCGGGGCGGAACGGGTAGGGTTCGTACCCCTAGATCAAGAGACGAGGCCGACCTTCAACGCGAGGTCATGAACGTCGTTCCGTACCGGCCGCGGCCCGTCGAGCAGATTCAGGGTCATCTGCCGGGCGTAGCCGTTGAAGCGGATCGTCTCCGGCGCGGACTCGTACGCCTGCCGGAGACTCGTCACGGTCGCTTCGTTGTCACCCTTGCCGTAGTGACCTCGAGCGACCTCGATGAGGTGACGGGCGCGGCGCGGCCTCGACGGAATACCAGCCGGATCGACGCGACGGGCCTGTCGCAGCGCCTCGCCGGACTTCTGCAGCTCGACGGCCACGGTCACGGCGTGCGCACCCATGATGACCTGCGAGAACGACGTCTGCGGCTGGTAGAAGCCCTTCGGCAGGCGCTGCGCCACCCGGTCCGCGCGGTCCCAGTACCGCCACGCCCGGCCCTCCTCGCCAGCCCGGGCGGCGGTGTAGGCGGCCTCGAAGTTCAGTGCCCCCCAGAGCGCCAGAAGGTTGGTGGTCGCGTCGGCCACCCGAGGCTCCAGTGCCGACACGACGTCGAGGGTCACCGCCATGGCCGTGTCCCAGTCCCCGGCATCCCGGTGCACCTGGCATAGGAACCACCCGGCGCAGGCCAGCGCCTCGGGCTCCCCGGACTCCTGAGCCGCGACCATCGCCCGGTCGGCCACGCGCCAGAGGAGCTCGGCAGCCGGCTGGTAGGCGAGGAACATCTGCGCCAGCCCGAGCACCTCGGCCAGCAGAGCCTGGGCCTGCCGGCGCTCATCACCCTCATATGCCAACGCTGCATGTTGGGCCTCCCGCACCAGGCCCGGGAGCAGGCCACCGAGCACCGTGCGGTGGTCCGACGCCTGATGGCGTGCCCGCCATGCTGCCGCCAGGCGTTCCCTGAGCTGGTGCAACGGCACCGGCGGAACGTCACTGGACAGCGGGAACCGGTTCACGGCGTCGCGGACAGTGGCCAGGGCCGGGTGCTCCGGGCCGTTGACGACGGCGGATCGGTCGCTCAACTCTCCGACCAGGGCGGACACGTCGACCTTGAGGGCGCGGGCAATCCGATCCAGCATGTGCACGCGCGGGGGCAGGATGCGATCGGTCTCCACCGCCTTGACCCACTCGGCGCTTCGACCGACGAGGCCGCCGAGCACGGCCCGCGTCTTGCCCGACCGCTCGCGGTAGACCTTGAGGCGCTGCCCGAAGGTCAGCTCCGGCATGGAGTCCATCCGGACCTCCTCGTAGCGCAAGGCGTCGCTGGCCTGTCGGCCGCTGCCCCGCCTAACCGTACCGGGAGCTCCGCGCCCTGATAACCCTCAGACACCGCCCCGACAGGGCGACCGGCCTGCTGTCTCGCCATCCGAACCGGGTCGAGACGGCTGTCGTTCCAGCCAGTCGCGGCGTGTCGTTCAGATCTCCGGAGGATTCAGCCAGCTTTCGAGGTCGTAGGCGACTGCGCAGTACTCGTCGTTGCGGTCGGTGATGGGCTCATACAGCTCGCCGTCGTTACCCAGCTTCATCGTCAGCTCAAGCTCGAAGCTCGCGGCCATTCCTGCGATGGAACGGCCGCCAGCGCGCTGCAGTGGAACGTCGAGTCCATACGAGGTGCCGTTGTCGACCAAGCTGACGTAGATTCGACAGCTTTCATCGGCTCGGAGCATGAAACCGGTGAACCAGAAGACGTCTTTGACCGAGGGGAGAATCGGGCCGCGCTGCATGAGCTGGAAAACCGTCAACAGCTCCTGCTCGGATGAGATTCGGCTCGCGGGTGCGGCGAGTCCTTCGCCCGCAAGCGTAACCACTCGGTTGCCGTGCACGTCCCGCGGCAGGGCCTCGTCTCGCTTCAGCCGGTCGATGGCGTCGATGGAAATAGACCCCAGATAGGCGAGAACCCTGTCCACCGCGAATGGACTTCCGGCGTCGGGGTGCAGGGCCTCGTGCGACACCTCGAAAGCCACACCGGACGCCATCGCCGAGTCGTCGGTGAGAACGACTCGCGATCGTTTCTCGTCAACTCGCACGACTCCGCGGAGCCGGGGTCGGGGTCGGGGAACAGAGGCGGAACCTAGAGGAGGTAGCAGCAACGGCACCACAGCACCGAGGAGAAGCCGGTGTGCATGGTCCACGTCCTCCAGGTTCCTCACCACGCCGTCCTCAGCTCACTCTGACGCGGTTGACCGCGTTCGGGCACTTGCTCTTGCCTTTACAGTAACCGGTGATCACTCCGATGTAGGCACCGTCCGGGCTGACGTAACGACCGTCGGACGTGCGAGTAGCCATCTGAACGCCGAAGACTACTGTCTCCCGGACGCCGAGGTTGCTGTCCACCAGGAGAGCGGTGTAGTTGCTCTGCGCGTTTGGACCGTGCGCCTTCAAGGCGGCCTTGAAGGGGTCGATGGAGGTGAGATTGTGCCTGACGTTGTAGTGCCGGTAACCGAGATCAGCGTTGCCCAGGCGTAGCGGGACGTAGGTGCCGTTCCAGTCCCGACCACCCCAAACGACACTCCACCAATTCCCGTCGTTGCCGCCACCCGGATCCAGGTCCGGCAGCGATTCAACCGCGTAGTCGCCGCCGAACTCCTCGCTCGACAGCACGCGGGAGACTGATCCGTCGTCGGCTCGCACCCGGAACTTGTCGGGCAGCTTCATGTCGGGCATGGCGGCAACTTCCTCTTCAGGGATGCCTGCCGCCGACGAATACTGCTCAATGGAGACCCATTGCAGCGTCTCCACCTGGGAATCTGCAGGTGCCGCAGCCGCGCCGGTGGCGGCCGAATTCATCAGCACAAATGCCACGACCGTGGCCCCGAACAGCGATCGCAGCCTTCGACGCTGCTGCATGGCTCTCATAAGCAGAATGCCTCCCCTTCATCGGCGACCCGTGTCACCTGATCATCACGATAGGTAAGGCACATTCGCACCACAGCCCCGGTTCGCATTGCCATGCTCACAGCGCCGACTCAAGTCGATTCACACCTTGGCAATAATCGACGAGAATGCCGGCTTGAGGCGGGAACCGCGGGATGTCGTAAGCGAGTAAGGCAGCAGACATCGAACGGGCGGCCCCGCGCAAGGCAGGACCGCCCGTTCGGCGTAGCTGAGGTCAGTTCTTTGCGGTCGCCTCGTCGGCGGCCGGGTCGACCGACTGCGCGTCCAGCCCCGAGATCCACCCGGTGACGTCCCGCGCCACGTCCTGAGCCGTCAGCCCAAGGTCGGCCAGGATCTGCGCCCGAGTCCCGTGCGGGTGCCAGTCCGCCGGCACCCCAAGATCCTTGACGGGCACCCGAACGTCAGCGTCCCGCATCGCCTGGGCGAGGGCGGAACCCACGCCCCCAACCCGGACACCGTCCTCGACGGTGACGACGAGCCGGTGCCCAGCAGCCAGCTCGACCAGCTCGGCCGGCACGGGCCGGACCCAGCGCGGGTCGACCACGGTCACCCCGTACCCCTGCTCGGCGACCCGGGTGGCGACCTCCATGCCGAGGCCGGCGAAGGAGCCGACCGCGACGAGCAGCACGTCCGTACGCGCCGACTCGGCCAGCACGTCGACCGGGCCGACCCGGCGCACGGCTGGCAGGTCGGCGGCCACGGTGCCGGTCGGGAAGCGCAGGATGGTCGGCCCGTCGTCCACGGCGATCGCCTCGCGCAGTTCCTCGCGGAGGGTGGCCGAGTCGCGGGGCGCGGCGATCCGCAGGCCGGGCACCGTGCCGAACACCGACATGTCCCAGATGCCGTAGTGGCTGGGCCCGTCGGGGCCGGTGATGCCGGCGCGGTCGAGCACGAAGGTGACCGGCAGCTTGTGCATGGCCACGTCGAGCAGGACCTGGTCGAAGGCGCGGTTGAGGAAGGTGGCGTAGACGGCGACCACCGGGTGCAGGCCGCCCATGGCGAGGCCGGCCGCCGAGGTGGCGGCGTGCTGCTCGGCGATGCCCACGTCGTAGACCCGGTTGGGGTACTTGCGGGCCAGGGTGGCGATGCCGGTGGGCTCGGCCATGGCGGCGGTGATGCCGACCACGTCGGGGCGCTCGTCGGCGATGCTGACCAGCTCGTCGGCGAAGACGTGGGTCCACTTCACCGACGGCGCGGCGAGCAGCTTGCCGGTCTCGATGTCGAACGCGCCGCCCGGGCCGTGCAGGCGGTCCGCCTCGTCCTCCTCGGCGGCGCGGTAGCCGTAGCCCTTGCGGGTGACCGCGTGGACTATCACCGGGCCGCCGAAGTTCTTGGCGGCGCGCAGCGCCGACTCGATCGCGGGGACGTCGTGGCCGTCGACCGGGCCGACGTACTTGATGCCCAGGTCCTCGAACATGGCCTGCGGGGCGACCGCGTCCTTGATGCCCTTCTTGACCGCGTGCAGCACCTCGTACATGGGCCTGCCGACCAGCGGGGTCGAGCCGAGGGCGTCCTTGACGGTGTCGAGCACCTTCTCGTAGCTCGGGTTGAGCCGCAGCGACGACAGGTGGTCGGCGAGGCCGCCGATGGTCGGCGAGTAGGACCGGCCGTTGTCGTTGACCACGATCACGAGGGGGTTGCCGGCGGTGGCGATGTTGTTCAGGGCCTCCCAGCACATGCCGCCGGTGAGGGCGCCGTCGCCGACCACCGCGACGACGCTGCGCTTCTCGCCGCGCAGCGCGTACGCCTTGGCGAGGCCGTCGGCGTAGGAGAGGGCCGTGGAGGCGTGCGAGTTCTCGATGAGGTCGTGCTCGCTCTCCGCCTGGCTGGGGTAGCCGGAGAGGCCACCGCGCTGGCGGAGCTTGTCGAAGCCCTCCTGCCGGCCGGTGACGATCTTGTGTACGTAGGCCTGGTGGCCGGTGTCGAACAGGAGCCGGTCGCGCGGCGAGTCGAAGACCCGGTGCATGGCCAGGGTCAGCTCGACCACGCCCAGGTTGGGGCCGACGTGCCCGCCGGTGCGGGAGACCTTGGCGATCAGGAAGTCCCGGATCTCGGCGGCGAGGATGTCCAGCTGCTCGGCCGTCATCCGCTTCACGTCCTGCGGGCCGCGGACGGTGCCCAGCAGCCGACCGTGGTTGGCCGTGCCCTCTTCAACACTCATGACCGAAGAGTCTATCGGCCGCTCGACAGCCCGCAGCCCGGCCGTGGATCTTCCCAGGTCAGGCCCCCGATCAGGGGGTGACGACCAGCCGGCGCGGCGGAGCCGCCGGTTCGGCCGCGAACGCCGGGCCGGAGGGGGTCCAGGAGCCCAGCACGGCGGCCCGGGAGGCCCCGGTGACCGACGGGATGGCCCCGGGCAGCCCGTGCCAGGACAGCCAGCCCAGCAGGGCGAACGCGTACGCCTCCTTGGCCTGGGCCGGCACCCCCAGCTCGTCGGTGGTGCGCAGCCGCCAGCGCCCCGCCCCGAGGGCGGCGAGCCGGGCCCGGAGTGTGGGGTTGCGCACTCCCCCGCCGGCGGCGATGACCTCGGTCACCCCGTGCCGGTCGCAGGCGTCGGCGACGGTCCGGGCGGTCAGCTCGGTGAGCGTGGCGAGCACGTCGTCGACGGCCACCGGCTCGCCCAGGGCGGCCAGCCGGTCGTCCAGGTAGCCGCCGTGGAACAGCTCCTTGCCGGTCGACTTGGGCGGGGGCGCGGCGTAGTAGGGCTCGGCGAGCAGCAGCGCCAGCAGGCCCTCGTGCACCCGGCCGGCCGCCGCCCGGGCCCCGTCCAGGTCGCAGGGGCGGTCCAGGAAGCGCCGGGCCGCGGCGTCCAGGAGGGCGTTCGCCGGGCCCACGTCGTATCCGAGGACCGGCGCCCCGGGAGCGACCACGGTGAGGTTCGCGATCCCGCCGAGATTCAGTGCGGCCCGCGGCGCAGTTCCGTTTGAGCTCCGCGCGTCGCGCGGAGCGGCGGCCGCGTCGAGCAGCAGCGCGTCGAAGGCCGGGACCAGCGGCGCGCCCTGACCGCCGGCCGCCACGTCCGCCGACCGCAGGTCGTGCAGCACGGGTACGCCCACCCGGGCGGCCACCCGGGCCGGCGCGCCGAGCTGGAGGGTGCCCCGCACCCGGCCCGCCTCGACCCAGTGGAAGACGGTCTGGCCGGGCGAGACCACGGCGTCGACCACGCCCCCGGCCAGCTCCACGCCGGCCGCCGCCGCGTCGGCGAAGACCTCGCCGAGCCGGTTGTCCAGCCGGCAGACCGCCTCGATGGTGGTGGCCGCCGGGGGCAGCAGCGCGCCGATCTCGGCCCGCAGGTCGTCGGGGTAGTCGAGGCTGCGGTGCCCGAGCGGGCGCAGCGTCAGCGTCTCCCCGTCCCGGGTGAACTCGGCCGCCACCACGTCCACCCCGTCGTACGAGGTGCCCGACATCAGCCCGACGATCTTCATCGGGCCAGGCTAGTCACTCTCCTGAAGGCAGGAACAGCCCGACCAGCTCGACGTGCTGGGTCATCGGGAACAGGTCGAAGCCGCGCAGCGCGGCGAGCCGCCAGCCGGCTCCGGTGAAGGTGCGCACGTCCCGGGCGAAGGCGGCCGGGTCGCAGGCCACGTACGCGACCGCGCGCGGGCCGGCGGCGACGATGTCCCGCACCACCGGGGCGCCCGCGCCGGAGCGCGGCGGGTCGAGCACCACCACGTCGACCGGGCCGGTGACCCGGCGGCGAGCCAGCGCGGTCTCCACGCGGGCGGCGACCACCTCGACCCGGGGCAGGTCGGCCAGGTTGGCCCGGGCCGCGTCCACCCCGTCCTGGCTCGACTCGACCAGGGTGACCCGCGCGTCGCCGACCCGGCCGGCGAGGGCCGCGGCGAACAGCCCGGCGCCGCCGTAGAGGTCCCAGGCGGTCTCGCCGGGGCGCGGGTCGAGCAGGTCGAGCACCGCCCCGACCAGGGTGTCCGCGGCGGCCGGGTGCACCTGCCAGAAGCCGGACGCGGGCAGCGTCCAGTCCCGGCCGGCGGCCACCTCGCGGACCTCGGCCGGGCCGCTGACCGGGGTGGGCGCCCCCTCGGCGAGGGCGACCACGCTGACGTCGCCGCCCGTGGAGGCCACCGTCTCGACGGCGTCGGCGTCCGGCCAGTGGGCCCCACTGGGCGCCAGCACCGGCAGGTCCTGGATGGCCGGGTGGGCGATCAGGCAGCGGTCGATCGGCACCACCTCGTGCGAGCGGTGCTTGAGCAGCCCGGCCCGGCCGGCGGCGTCGACCGCGTAGCGGACCCGGGAGCGCCAGCCCAGCGGCCCGCCGGGCAGCGCCTCGACCCGGACGCCGAGCGCGTCGATCTGGTCGTCGGTGAGCCCGCCCAGCCGGGTGAGCTGCTCGCGCACCACGGCGACCTTCCAGTCGAGCTGGGCGGCCGGGGTGACGTGCTGGAGGTCGCAGCCGCCGCACCGGCCCGGCTTCGCGTACGGGCACGGCGGCTCGACCCGGTCCGGCGAGGCGGTCAGGATCTCCACGGCGTCGGCGCGGGCGAAGCCGCGGTGCAGCTCGGTCACCTCGGCCACCACCCGCTCGCCGGGCAGCGCGTGCCGGACGAAGACCACCTGGCCGTCGACCCGGGCCACGCAGTGCCCGCCCGGGGCGACCGCGTCCACGGTCAGCTCGACCCGCTCGGCCTCCTCCAGCCCGGTACGGGCCGGCGCGGTCACGGGCGGTCCCCCGAACCGCTCTCCCCCGGGGGCGCGGAGACCACCGGCGGGACGCTGGGCGGCAGGGTGCTGCGCGGGGCCACCCGGGGGCCGCGCGCCGGGCCGCGGGTGAGCGTGGCGTCCAGCCGGTCCAGGTTCTTGCTGGCGGTGGAGGCGAGCTGCCAGGGCACGCTGGTGACCATCACGCCCGGCTCGAAGAGCAGCCGCCCCTTGAGCCGCAGCGCGCTCTGGTTGTGCAGCAGGTTCTCCCACCAGCGGCCCACCACGTACTCCGGGATGAAGACCGTGACCACGTCGCGGGGCGACTCCCGGCGGGTGGAGGCGACGAAGTTGAGGATCGGCCGGGTGATCTCCCGGTAGGGGGAGTCGATCACGGTCAGCGGCACCGGCAGCTCGCGCCGCTCCCACTCGGCCTGGAGGTCCCGGGTGTCCTTGTCGTCCACGTTCACCGTCACCGCGGTGAGCGTGTCCGGCCGGGTCGCCCGGGCGTAGGCGATGGCCCGCAGCGTCGGCTGGTGCAGCTTGCTGACCAGCACGATGGCGTGGTTGCGGGCGGGCAGCACGGCCCGCTGCTCGGTCGGCTCCAACTCCGCGGAGATCCGGTCGTAGTGCCGCCGGATGGCCAGCATGAGCAGGTAGATCACCGCCATGGCGGCGATCGCGATCCAGGCGCCGAGCAGGAACTTGGTGATCAGCACGATGATCAGCACCACGCCGGTCATCGCCATGCCGAACGCGTTGATCGCCCGGGAGCGGATCATCCGCGCACGCGCCTCCGGGTCCCGCTCGGTGCGCAGGTGCCGGTTCCAGTGCCGGATCATGCCGGCCTGGGAGAGGGTGAACGAGACGAACACCCCGACGATGTAGAGCTGGATGAGCCGGGTCACCTCGGCCTGGAAGCCGATGATCAGCACCACCGCGAAGACGGCCAGGAAGACGATGCCGTTGGAGAAGGCCAGCCGGTCGCCCCGGGTGTGCAGCTGGCGGGGCAGATAGCGGTCCTGGGCCAGGATCGAGCCGAGCACCGGGAAGCCGTTGAAGGCGGTGTTCGCGGCCAGGAACAGGATCAGCGCGGTCATGCCGGCCACCACGTAGAGCAGCACCGAGCCGTCGCCGAACACGGTCTGCCCGAGCTGGGTGGTGACAGTCTTCTGCACGTACCCGTCGGGGCCGGAGACGATCTGCGCCGGATCCTCGACGAACTGCAGCCCGGTCAGCTTGGCCAGCCAGATGATGCCGACCAGCATGCTGACGGCGATGGTGCCGAGCAGCAGCAGGGTGGTCGCCGCGTTCTTCGACTTGGGGGTCTTGAACGCGGGCACGCCGTTGGAGATCGCCTCGACGCCGGTGAGCGCGGCGCAGCCGGAGGAGAAGGTGCGCAACAGCAGGAAGATCAACGCGAAGCCGGTCACGCTGTGTTCGGCGTGGATCTCCAGCCCGGCGCTCGGCGCCCGCAGGTCGTCGCCGAGGATGAAGATCCGGACCAGCCCGGTCAGCAGCATGCCGCCGATGACGATCACGAAGCCGTAGGTGGGGATGGCGAACGCGGTGCCCGACTCGCGCAGGCCGCGCAGGTTCATGGCGGTGAGCAGCACCACCGCGCTGACCGCGATGAGCACCTTGTGGGTGGCCACGTACGGCACCACCGAGCCGAGGTTCGCCACGCCCGAGGAGACCGACACCGCCACGGTGAGCACGTAGTCGACCAGCAGCGCGCTGGCCACCGCGAGCCCGGCCCGCGGCCCGAGGTTGACCGTGGCCACCTCGTAGTCGCCGCCGCCGGAGGGGTAGGCGTGCACGTTCTGCCGGTAGCTGGCCACCACGGTCAGCATCACCACGACGACCGCGAGCGCGATCCACGGCGAGAAGATGAAGGCCGACGCGCCCGCGATGGAGAGCGTCAGCAGGATCTCGTCCGGGGCGTAGGCGACGCTGGAGAGCGCGTCGGAGGCGAAGACCGGCAGCGCGATGCGCTTCGGCAGGAGGGTGTGCTGGAGGCGGTCGGACCGGAACGGTCGACCGAGGAGGAGTCGCTTCAGCAGCGAGGTGGGTCTGGCCACAACCGCCAAGAGTACGACCACCCGGGCCGGGCGGTGGGGGTGGGCGATCGCCCCACGCGCGCCCGCGCGGTACGGTTCGGTCCCCCGCCCGCAGCGGGGACGTGGCAGGCTCGCAGACGACGGGCCAGCGGGCGGCACCGTGGGAGGAGCGGACACCGTGCATGTCGTGATCATGGGCTGCGGCCGGGTCGGGTCGACCCTGGCCCACAGCCTGGAGTCCCGGGGGCACTCGGTGGCGGTGATCGACCAGGATGCGGACGCGTTCCGCCGTCTCGGGCCGGACTTCGCCGGCATCACGGTCACCGGCGCCGGCTTCGACGGCGAGGTGCTGCGCCAGGCCGGCATCGAGCGGGCCGACGCCTTCGCCGCGGTCTCCAGCGGCGACAACTCCAACATCATCTCGGCCCGGCTGGCCCGCGAGACCTTCGGCGTGTCCCGGGTGGCCGCCCGGATCTACGACCAACGCCGCGCCCAGGTCTACGAGCGCCTCGGCATCCCCACCGTGGCCACCGTGCGGTGGACGGCCGAGCGGATGCTGCGCCACCTGGTCCCCGAGGGCAACGTGGAGATCTTCCGCGACCCGACCAGCACCGTCTCGATCATCGAGGTGCCGGTGCACAAGGACTGGATCGGCCGGTCGCTGCGGCACCTCGAGGAGGCCACCGGCGCCCGGGTCGCCTACCTGATCCGGTTCGGCATCGGCACGCTGCCCACCGCCTCCACCGTGGTGCAGGAGGGCGACCAGGTCTTCATGCTGGTGACCGACGACATCACCGCCTCGGTCACCTCGGTGGCGGCGGCGCCGCCCGAAGGGGGGCAGTGAGCATGCGCATCGCCATCGCCGGCGCGGGCAACGTGGGCCGGTCGATCGCCCAGGAGCTGATCGACAACGGCCACCAGGTGATGCTGATCGAGCGGCAGCCCAAGATGCTCCGCCCCGACCGGGTGCCGGCCGCCGACTGGGTGCTCGCCGACGCCTGCGAGCTGGCCAGCCTGGAGGAGGCCAACCTGGCCGGGTGCGAGGTGGTCGTGGCGGCCACCGGCGACGACAAGGTCAACCTGGTGGTGTCGCTGCTGGCCAAGACCGAGTTCGCGGTGCCCCGCGTGGTGGCCCGGGTCAACCGTGCCGAGAACGAGTGGCTCTTCACCGAGCAGTGGGGCGTCGACGTCGCGGTGAGCAAGCCGCGGGTGATGGCCGCGCTGGTCGAGGAGGCGGTCACGGTCGGCGACCTGGTCCGGCTCATGACCTTCCGTCAGGGTGAGGCGAACCTCGTCGAGATCACCCTGCCGCCCACCGCGCCCTACGTCGGGCAGCCGATCCACGCGGTGCCGCTCCCCCGGGACGCGGCGCTGGTGGCGATCCTGCGCGGCAAGCGGGTGCTGGTGCCCAGCCCGGACGACCCGATCGAGGCCGGCGACGAGCTGATCTTCGTGTGCACGGCCGCCGTGGAGGACGCGGTGCGGGCGGTGATCCTCGGCCCGGACAGCGTCGAGCGCAACCGCGAGCGGCCCTGATCGACCGTGCCCGGGGGCTCAGGCCCCCGGCAGCGGCGTCGGCGCGGTCTCCCGGGTCACCCGGCGCACCACCCAGACGGTGATCAGCAGCAGCAGCGCGTAGGGCGGGTAGCCCAGGGCGAGCCGGGCCACGCCCAACGCGGTGTCCTGGTGGGCCAGGTAGAGCCCGGCCTGCACGCCGACCTTGGCCAGCCACACCACGCCCCAGAGCACGGTGAGCTGGGTGAAGGTGCGCACCAGCTTCGGGTCGTCCCGCCACTCGGAGCGGCCCTTGGCCACCAGCACCGACCAGATCCAGCCGACCAGCGGCTGCTTGATCGCCGCCGAGAGCAGCAGGGCCAGGCCGTAGCCGATCCCGTAGAGGATGCCGGGGAGGTAGAAGTCGCGCTCGTCGCCGGTGCGCCAGGCGATGGCGGCGCCGATGGCGATGCCGACCAGCCCGTTGACCGCGTGCCGCACCGGCCGGCGCTGGGCCAGCCGCAGCCCGGCGATCAGCAGCGCCACGGCCACCGAGGCGATCACGGCGGGGCGCAGGTCGCCCACCACGTTGGCGATCACGAAGACCACCACGGGGATGCTCGACTCGACCAGGCCCCGCCAGCCGCCGAGCTGGTCGGCCATCTGCTCGGCCATGCTGGGCAGCCGCTCGTCCTCCGGCCCGAGCTCCGGCTCGGTGTGCTGTCCGGTCGTCACTTCGGCGACTCCAGCTCGTAGTACGGGTTGTAGATCACCTTGCGGTCGTCCCGTACGGCCACCCGGCCGCGGGCGGTGAGGTGCCGGCCCGGCTCGATGCCGGCGATGTGCCGCCGGCCCAGCCAGACCAGGGTCACCACGTCGCTGCCGTCGTAGAGGTCGGCCTCCAGCGTGGGCAGGTTGGTCCGGGGCGTGTAGACCACCGTGCGCAGCCGCCCGGTGACCGAGACCACCTGGCCGCGCATGCACTGGCGGGCCGGCATGCCGCCACACTCGGCGCTCTCCCGTTGCAGCTCCTGCGCCTCGATCTCGGCCTCGCTCGCGGTGAGCCGTTGCAGGAACCGCCGCAGCGACACCCGGCTCTCGTCGGTCGTCATGACCTCCGCGTCACCCTCTCCACGCCGGCCGGCTCCCGCCGGCTCCCTGGATCGGCCGGCCGCGCCGGCACCGGCCCCGCAGGTGGCGGAACCGTCCCGCCAGCGTACGCCGATCCGGCCCGGCGGCGGGACCGGCGTCGGCGGGCGTACCGCTGCCGGGACCGGACACGCGACGGGCCCGGCGCCGCCGGCGTCACGCCGACTCGACCGGGCCCGGATCGCGGTGCTCAGACCTGGCGCGGCTGCGGCGCGCCCTCCTGCTGGGCCTGCTGCTCGGCCACCTCGCGGGGCAGCCGCAGCGGCAGCGGCTCGCGGACCGGCTTGGCCTCCTGGCCGCGGTCGACGACCAGGCCGTCCAGGCAGGCCGCGAGGGGCCCGGCGGCGACCGGGTCGGTGGCGGCCTCGCCCTGGTAGACCCCGCGCACCATCCAGCGCGGCCCGTCGATGCCGACGAAGCGCAGGTCGGTGATGCCGTCCGGGGTGCGGACCCGGGCGCGCAGCTCGGTGCCGTACTCCCCCTCGACCTCCTGGGCGGCGGCGCCGTCGTTGAACAGCGACTGGCGGATCTCCTCGCGCACCTCGTCCCAGATGCCCTCGGAGCGGGGCGCGGCGAAGACACCGAGCTGGAGGGCGTTCTGACCGTGCACCAGCACGACCTGCTGGATCACGCCCTGCGGGTCGGCCTGCACCCGCACCTCCACGTCCGGCACCGCCGGGATCTGGAGGCTGCCCAGGTCGAGCCGGGGCGCGTCGGGCGCCTCGGACACGTCGTACGGGCCACGGGCCGGCGCCTGCGGGGTCTCCTCGGCGTCGAGGACCCCGGCGTCCCGCTCGTCACGCGCGTGCCGCGCGCCCTCGGCCCGCTTACGGGAGAAGATCACTGCGCCCACCCTCCGCTGTTCGCACTCACCCTGCCACCTCTTCCGTCTGCCCGCCCGCCGGAGCCGGGACCAGCCCGGCGTGCCCGCCGGTCGAGCCGTGCCCGCCGGCCCCGCGCCGGGACGCGGGCAGCTCGACCACCGGCTGGAACTCGGCCCGGGCGACCCGCTGGACCACGAGCTGCGCGATCCGGTCGCCCCGGCTGATCTTCGCCGGCGTCTCCCGATCATGATTGATCAGGTTGACCAGGATCTCACCCCGGTAGCCGGCGTCGACCGTACCGGGCGCGTTGAGCACCGTCACGCCGAGCCTGGCCGCCAGCCCCGATCGGGGATGTACCAGCCCGACGTACCCCTCCGGCAGCGCGATGGCCACGCCGGTCGGCACCAGGGCCCGCCCGCCGGGCGCCAGCTCCACGTCCGCGGCGGCCACCAGGTCCGCGCCGGCGTCGCCGGGATGGGCGTACGCCGGCAGCGGCAGCTCCGGGTCGAGCTGCCGTACGGGCACGGGTACGACGTCTGTCACGGTCATCCTCTTCCGTCCGGTCCTTGCGGGGGTGACCCTGCCATCCTGCCGGTTCGGCGGCCGGCCGCGCGCCGTACCCTCGGAGTGTGCGTCAGTCGTCATCGCCGGCCACCCCGGTGGCCGCCCCGCCCGGATACTCGGAGCGCCTCGGGCTGCCCTGGTGGGCCTGGCCGGCCGGTCTGGCCCTCGCCGGGCTGCTCGCCGCCGAGCTCTGGATGGGCGCGACCGGCGTCCGGGCCTGGCTGCCGTTCGTGCTGCTGCTTCCGGCGGCGGCCGCCACGCTCTGGTGGCTGGGCCGGATCCGGGTCACCGTGCG
Source organism: Micromonospora sp. NPDC004540 (assembly GCF_040610095.1). Lineage (NCBI taxonomy): Bacteria > Bacillati > Actinomycetota > Actinomycetes > Micromonosporales > Micromonosporaceae > Micromonospora > Micromonospora sp. NPDC004540. Next base: position 17,663 of record NZ_JBEXLR010000020.1, on the reverse strand, counting down.
CGCCGGCGAACTGTGGGTCGACGACGCCCGCCTGCCGGTGCGCTACGTCGCCGACGCGGTGCCGCTGGACGCGGCCGGCCGGCGCGAGGTGCTCGGCGTCGGCGCCGACCCGCTCGCCTTCGTGGTGCAGCGCCCCTGGGTCGGCGGCGCGGTGCAGGTGGTGCTGAACGACCCCGACGACCCCACCCCGTTCTGGGTGGTCAGCTCCCGCCGGCCGGTCGAGCTGGCCGCGGCCCTGCTCGCCGCCCGCGACGCCGCCTGATCCACGCGCCGCCCGGTCGCGTCAGGACCGCGTGCCGCCGGGGAGCGCGAGCGCCTGGTGGCGGAGGTCCTTGCGGAGCTGGTCCGCCAGGCTCCGGGTGGACCGGCGGTTGAGGTAGCCGGCCACCGCGGCGCCGGTCAGGAACGGGCCGAGCGTGGTGAGGTTGCGGCCGAAGCGGCGAAGGAGGCTGTCCCGCAGCTCCCGGCGGGCGGCGGTGCCGAGCACCGCGCTCACCCCGGCCCCCGGAATCATCGGGTTGATCCCCCGCTGGGTGGCCCAGGAGTGCACCAGGGCGACGGCCCGCTGGGTGCCACCGGGGGGCAGCGGCACCCGGTAGACCTCGTGCAGCTCGCCGATCAGCTTCAGTTCGACGGCCACCACGGCGACCGTCTCGGCGGCCAGCAGCACGGGCGCGGAGAGCAGGGTCGGCGTGACCGCCCACTCCACCGCGGCCACCCCGCCGCCGGCCGCGCCGACCCCGGCGGTGGTCCGGGCCGCGTTGCGGACCAGCCGCTCGGCGAGCGCCTCGTCGTCCAGGCCGGGGAAGTGCTTGCGGAGGGTCGCCAGGTCGCGGATCGGCACGCGCGGGGCGACCTCGGCGACGGTGTCCGTCATCCAGCGGATCGCCGCCTTCGGTTTGTAGAGGTCGGCGATGCCGCGGGCGCGGGCCTGGGCGACCAGCCGGGTGAGCAGCTGCCGGCGGCGGGCGGGGGCGATGTCGTCCTCGGTCAGCGCCGCGACGGTCGCGCCGAGCTGCTCGGCGCCGTCGGGCTGCTCCGGCCGCGCGCCGTCGGGACGGCCGGCGTCGGCGCCGGGCATCGCGTTCTTCTCGGTCGGTCGGTCCGTGCCGGTCCCGTCGGCCCGCTCGCTGCGCTCGCTCACCCGTCCGCCCTCCTGGCTCCGCGCGGCGTGACAGCCGCCGCTACGAGTCAAGCAGCTTCCGGCCACCGGCGCACGGCAGCTCGATAAGCGGCGGCCCCGTCGAGGAGGCCGCCGCCGGTGTCTCGCGTCGGGGTCAGACGCACTCGCGGCAGATCAGCTCGCCGTTGCGCTCGACCGCCAGCTGGCTGCGGTGGTGGACCAGGAAGCAGCGGGCGCACCGGAACTCGTCCTGCTGCATCGGTAGCACCTTGACCGTGAGCTCCTCGTCGGCCAGGTCGGCGCCGGGCAGCTCGAAGCTCTCGGCCACCTCGGCCTCGTCGACGTCCACGGCGCCCGACTGTGTGTCGACGCGCCGGGCCTTGAGCTCTTCCAGGCTGTCCTCGCCGAGGTCGACCTCGTCGCGACGCGGGGCGTCGTAGTCGGTGGCCATCGGTTTCACTCTCCCATATCGATATGGTCGCTTCCGGTTGTAACGCCGGACGACGCTGTTTCGGTTCCGCTGGCCGGCCACCAAATGTGTCGGTCACCCGACCCGACCGCCGTGGGCCGGGTCCGCCAGGAAGGAACTCCCCCAGCGAGCGCGGAACCTTACCCCCCCTTTGGGCGAGGCATGTATACCGCCCTCGCGGCAGAGATGTACGCCCCTGCGCCCGAAGTTGTTCCCAATGTGACTCAGGCGACACGAAGATAGGGGTAGTAGTACCCGTTCCCCCGGTGGCGCGCCGGCATGTCGGACTGTTTCCACGCGACGGCCGGACAAGCGTTAACCTCAGCGGCGTACTCGACGGCCGGCGGGGCGGACCGACCGCCGGCGGCCGCCGCCACCCAATCACCGTCCGGGGAGCGCCCAGAATGAGTTTTGCGCGAGTGCGGGCACTCGTTGTCGTCGGACTGCTGGCGGTCACCGCCCTGGTCTTCGTCGTCGTCGCGCTGGTCCGCGACACCCAGGGCACGGCGGGCACCGCCGAGGACTGCCCCGAGGGTTGGCCGGTCGCCGACGTGCGCCTGCGCGAGCAGAAGGACGTCAAGATCAACGTCTACAACGGCACCGACGAGATCGGGCTGGCCGGCAGCGTCGCGGACGACTTCCGCAACCGCAAGTTCCAGGTCAAGAAGGAGGGCAACGCCCCCAAGGCCGTGGACGACGTGGCGGTGCTGCGGTTCGGCCCGAAGGGTGTCGGCTCCGCGCACCTGCTGCGGGCCTACTTCCTCAACAACGCTAAGCAGCAGTACGACCCGAAGCGCAAGGACGACACGGTCGACGTCATCCTGGGCAACGGTTTCCAGCAGCTGGCCACCACCACCGAGGTCAACCAGTCCCTGGGCGACCTCGGCTCGCCGGAGGCGCCGGCCGGCACCTGCCCGGGCCCGGTCAAGTAACCCGTATCGCGGAAAGAGTGGTCGCCCCGGCGGGGCGACCACTCTTTCCGTATCCGCTCTTTCCGTGTCCGCTCCGGGCGGGGCCGGTCACGGGCCGCCGGAGGCGTCCAGGTCGGCGAGCCGGGTGTGCAGCGGCTCGTGGAGCGCGGGCGGTGCGGCGAGCACCAGGTCCGGGCCGGGCGGCCGGCCCGACAGCCCGGTCACCAGCAGCCCGGCCTCCCGCGCGACCAGCCCGCCCGCGGCGAGGTCCCAGGCGGCCAGCCCCTTCTCGTAGTAGGCGTCCACCCGGCCCTCGGCGGCCAGGCAGAGGTCGAGCGCCGCCGCGCCCATCCGGCGGATGTCCCGGACGTGCGGGATGAGTTCGGCGACCACCCGGGCCTGGTGCGCCCGGCGCCCGGCGTCGTAGCCGAACCCGGTGGCGACCAGGGCCTGCCCGAGGTCGGTCTCGGCGGAGCAGCGCAGCCGCTGCCCGTCCCGCCAGGCGCCGCCGCCCGCGGTGGCGGTCCACTCCTCGCCGGTGGCGACGTTGCGCACCACCCCGGCCACCACCTCGCCGGCCACCTCGGCGGCCAGGGAGACCGCGCAGTACGGCAGCCCGTAGAGATAGTTGACGGTGCCGTCGATCGGGTCGACGATCCAGCGCACCCCGTCCTCGGCGGCCGGGCCGGTCTCCCCCGCGCCGTACTCCTCGCCCAGCACCGCGTCGCCGGGACGCAGCGTCCGCAGCGCCTCCAGCACCTGCCGCTCCACCGCCCGGTCGGCGGCGGTGACCACGTCGGTGACCGTGCTCTTGGTCGCGGCGACCGACACCCCCTCGGCCCGCATCCGGTGCGCGGTGGCCGCGGCGTCCCGGGCCACCTCGACGGCGATCTTGAGCAGTTCCTGCGGCGTGGGCGCCGAGGCGATCATGTTCGTCCCCTTCCGGCACGATCCGGACCGGCCGGTTCGTGCGCGGGTATCATCCTTACAAAGTCCACAACTGCGCCTAATCGGTGGTCCGTACGGCCGGTCCGCCGTGCGGCGCGGGATGATCGCGGCAGACGGCGTTACAATTCACCCTGCCCACGCGCCACGGACCGCCAGCGACCGCCCGGCCCGGGACACGGGGGTCCCTCAACGACATCGCCCGACACCGCGTTCCCTGCCGTGCCGGACGACCCGGCCGTGCTCGCTCTTCGCCTCCGGAAGGTCATTCGTGACAGAACCCCGCCAGCCCGGCGCCGACGTTCGCTCGCTCACCGACACCCTGATCGCCCACGCGCAGAGCGCCGGCGGCCAGCTCACGTCGGCCCAGCTCGCGCGCACCGTCGAGTCCGCTGAGGTGACCCCGGCCCAGGCCAAGAAGATCCTCCGTGCGCTCTCCGAGGCGGGCGTGACGGTGGTCGTGGACGGCTCCGCGAGCACCCGCCGCCGGGTGGCCGCCGCCCGGTCCGCGACCCCGGCCTCCCGGGCCACCACGGCCAAGACCACCAAGAAGGCCGCCGCGCCCGCCCCGAAGCAGGCCCCGGCCGCCGAGGAGTCGCCGGCCCCCGCACCGCGGAAGGCGACGGCGCGCAAGGCCGCCGGCGCCACCGCCACCGGCACCACCGCCGAGGTGGCCGCCAAGGCCGCCGCCCCGGCAAAGGCCACCAAGACCACCCGCGCCACCAAGGCCACCGTGGCCGCCAAGAACGCGGCGGCGAAGCCGGCCAAGGACGGCGCGAAGGGCGAGGGCGCCGAGGGCGAGATCTCGCCGGAGGAACTGGCCGCCGAGATCGAGGACGTGGTGGTCGAGGAGCCGGCCGAGCTGACCCAGGCCGCCGAGGCCGACGCGGCCAGCTCCGCCAGCGACAACGACTTCGAGTGGGACGACGAGGAGTCCGAGGCGCTCAAGCAGGCGCGCCGCGACGCCGAGCTGACCGCCTCCGCCGACTCCGTGCGGGCGTACCTGAAGCAGATCGGCAAGGTGCCGCTGCTCAACGCCGAGCAGGAGGTCGAGCTCGCCAAGCGGATCGAGGCCGGCCTCTACGCCGCCGAGCGGCTGCGCGCCGCCGACGAGGGCGAGGAGAAGCTCACCCGCGACATGCAGCGCGACCTGATGTGGATCTCGCGGGACGGCGAGCGGGCCAAGAACCACCTGCTGGAGGCCAACCTCCGCCTGGTCGTGTCGCTGGCCAAGCGCTACACCGGTCGCGGCATGGCCTTCCTCGACCTGATCCAGGAGGGCAACCTCGGCCTGATCCGCGCGGTCGAGAAGTTCGACTACACCAAGGGCTACAAGTTCTCCACCTACGCCACCTGGTGGATCCGCCAGGCCATCACCCGCGCCATGGCCGACCAGGCCCGCACCATCCGCATCCCGGTGCACATGGTCGAGGTGATCAACAAGCTTGGCCGGATCCAGCGCGAGCTGCTCCAGGACCTGGGCCGCGAGCCCACCCCGGAGGAGCTGGCGAAGGAGATGGACATCACACCGGAGAAGGTGCTGGAGATCCAGCAGTACGCCCGGGAGCCCATCTCGCTCGACCAGACCATCGGCGACGAGGGTGACAGCCAGCTCGGCGACTTCATCGAGGACTCCGAGGCGGTCGTCGCGGTCGACGCGGTGTCGTTCTCGCTGCTTCAGGACCAGCTCCAGCAGGTCCTCCAGACGCTGTCCGAGCGCGAGGCGGGCGTGGTACGCCTGCGGTTCGGCCTCACCGACGGACAGCCGCGCACCCTGGACGAGATCGGCCAGGTGTACGGCGTGACCCGGGAGCGCATCCGGCAGATCGAATCCAAGACGATGTCCAAGTTGCGGCACCCCTCGCGTTCCCAGGTGCTCCGCGACTACCTGGACTGACCGCCGCACGTCAACCAGCCGTGTCGGTTTGATCACCAGCCGTAGAACACTCTCCGGTGACCTGACGGTTGCCCGTTTGTGATCGTTGACGTGGCACCCTTGGTGCACGGCACACTGTCTTCCACGCCAGGTGTGACCTCCGTCCCCGACGGGCACACAGGGAAGGCAGGGCCCGAGAAGGGTGTTGCACGATAGGTGAGCAACCGAAGAGAGTGTTCATCGGTGACGACCAGAGGAGGAAGGCGATGACCCCGACTCTCACGCCGCCGCCCGAGACGGTGAGCCCCCCGGCCGCCGATGAACGGTGCGACCGCTGCAATGCTGCCGGCAAGCTCCGGATCACTCTGGCGGGTGGGAGCGAGCTGGTGTTCTGTGGGCACCACGCGAACAAGTACGCGGAGGATCTCGTGAAGATCACCGTGCGGTTCTCGGCGGACCCGGAGTTCAGCTGGCGTGGCGCCGATCTAATGGCGAACTGAGTACGAAGGATCCGCAACTCGACATAAGCCGGCCGGAGGTCCCCAGGGACCTCCGGCCGGCTTTTTGCGCACCCACCCCACCCACCCACCGGGCCCCGTTGATCATGAGGTTAGCGGCGGTTTCCGAGATCGACTTCGCCGCCAACCTCATGATCACCCGGACCGGGTGAGGGCGCGGGCCGGGTCACAGGGTCTGGACCGTGGCTATGCGTTCTTCGAGTTGTTCGATGGTGGCCTGGGCGCTGGGGGGGCCGCCGCAGAGGCGGCGCAGCTCGGCGTGGATCTTGCCGTGGGGTTGGCCGGTGCGGTGGTGGCGGGCGGCCACCAGGGCGTTCAGCTGCCGCCGGAGGGCCACCCGGCGCTGGGCGGCACTCATCGCGGGCGGGGCCGCCGCCGGGGCCGCAGCGGCCGGCTCAGCGGTCCGCTGGGCGGTCCGGCGCCGCTGCGCGGCGAGCTGCTCGGACTGCCGCTTGGTGAGCAGCATCGAGACCTGGTCTGCGGTGAGCAGCCCGGGCAGGCCGAGGTATTCCTCCTCCTCCGGGGTGCCCGCCTGGGCCGCGGTGCCGAACGAGGCGCCGTCGAAGATCACCTGGTCCAGCTCGGCGGTCGCGGAGAGCGCGGCGAACCGCTTCTCCAGCTCGCCGCTGGCCTGGTCGTCCCGCTGGGCACGCTCCAGCAGGTCGTCGTCGAAGCCGTCGGAGTCCTTCGGCTTGCCGAGCACGTGGTCCCGCTCGGCCTCCATCTCGCTGGCCAGTCCGAGCAGGTGCGGCACGCTGGGCAGGAAGACCGAGGCGGTCTCGCCGGGCCGGCGGGCCCGGACGAACCGGCCGATCGCCTGCGCGAAGTAGAGCGGGGTGCTGGCGCTGGTCGCGTAGACGCCGACGGCCAGCCGGGGGATGTCGACGCCCTCGGACACCATCCGGACCGCGACCAGCCAGCGCTGCTCGGAGGCCGCGAACGTCGCGATCCGCGCGGACGCGCCCTGGTCGTCGGAGAGCACCACGGCGGCCTTCTCACCGGTCACCTGCTCCAGCAGCTTGGCGTAGGAGCGGGCCACCTGCTGGTCGCTGGCGATCACCAGGCCGCCGGCGTCCGGCATGCCGTTCGCGCGCAGCACGGTCAGCCGGGCGTCGGCGGCCCGCAGCACCTGCGGCATCCAGTCGCCGGCCGGATCCAGCGCGGTGCGCCAGGCCTGCGCGATGAGGTCCTGGGTCATCGGCTCGCCCAGCCGGGCGGCCAGCTCCTCGCCGGCGTTGGTGCGCCACCGGGTCTCCCCCGAGTACGCCAGGAAGAGCACCGGCCGGACCACGCCCTCGCGCAGCGCGTCGGAGTAGCCGTAGACCGAGTCGGCGCGGGAGCGGAGCAGCCCGTCCCCGCCCCGCTCGTAGCTGACGAACGGGATCGGGTTGTCGTCGGAGCGGAACGGCGTGCCGGTGAGCATCAGCCGGCGTACCGCGGGCTCGAAGGCCGCCTTGACGCCGTCGCCCCAGGTCCGCGAGTCGCCGGCGTGGTGGATCTCGTCGAGGATGACCAGGGTGCGCCGGGTCATGGTGCGCCGCCGGTGCACCTGCGGCGCCATGCCGACCTGGGCGTAGGTGACGACCGCGCCGTGGAAGTCGGCCGCGGAGTGCAGGTCGGCGTTGCGGAAGGCGGCGTCGAGCTGGATGCCGATCCGGGCGGCGGACTCCGCCCACTGGGTCTTCAGGTGCTCGGTGGGGGCGACCACGGTGACCGCCTCGACGGTGCCGTCGTTCAGCAGTTCGGCGGCGATCCGGAGGGCGAAGGTGGTCTTGCCGGCGCCGGGCGTGGCGACCGCCGTGAAGTCCTCGGTGCGGCGGCGCAGGTACTCCACCATCGCCTTGCGTTGCCAGGCACGCAGGGGTGGGAACGTGTCGAGCGCCGGCAACCGCGGTGCCACGCGTAGCTCCTCTCCGACCGCACGACGGCGGACCCCGGCCGAGGGCCACGGGTGCCGCCGCCCATGAAAACGCCCTCGCGCATCCGGTGCCGCGAAGGCCGACTCAGCATAACCAGCGGGGCCGTTCCGCCCCACTCGACGCCACGCTGGTCACATCCGCCCACCCCGCCGCACGAGGGCTCAGACCTGCGGTCCCCGGGTGCCGGTGCGCGGTGGCCGCAGCGCCGGGACCGGGGCGGACCAGCGCCGCCGCAGGGACACCAGGCGCAGCCCGAAGACGAAGACGGCCGCGGCGGTCAGCGGCACCGCGGTCGCCACCCCGTACGCCGACAGCAGCGCCACCGCGATCGAGCCGGCCAGCGCGGCCACGGCGTAGATCTCGCGGCGCAGCACCACCGGGATCTCGCCGGTGAGCAGGTCGCGGCCCAGCCCGCCGCCGATCGCGGTCAGCATGCCGATCATGCAGGCGCCGACGGCCGGCACGTGGGCGTCGAGGGCCTTGAGCGTGCCGGTGACGGTGAACAGGCCGAGACCCGCCGCGTCGAGCACCAGCACGGTGGTGCGCAGCCGGGCGAACTGGGGGTGCAGCCAGAAGATGGCGGCGGCGGTGACCGCCGCGGTGACCGCGTACCGCCAGTCGGCGAAGGCCAACGGGGGCACCTCGTCGATGACCAGGTCGCGGAAGATCCCGCCGCCGAGGGCGGCGACGACGCCGACGAAGACCACTCCGAAGAGGTCGAGCCGTTTGGCCACCGCCGCGGAGGCACCGGAGGCGGCGAAGACCGCCACACCGGTGAGGTCGGCGAGGAGCAGGGCGGTGGAGGTGGTCACCGCCGCAGGTTACGCGGGCGGCCGGGACGGCCGCCCGGGATCACTCGGCGTACGAGTCGTAGATCTCCTTGCACTTGGGGCAGACCGGGGAACCCGGCTTGGCCGCCTTGGTCACCGGAAAGGTCTCGCCGCAGAGCGCCACGACGAAGGTGCCCATGACGGCACTCTCCGCGATCTTCTCCTTGCGGACGTAGTGGAACATCTCCGGGCCGGTGTCGGCGTCCTTCAGCTCGGGACGCTCGAGAACCTCTGTACTCACGACTACACCTCCAACGGTCCAGTTTTGCAGGTCGATCCGGCCCGGTCCACCTGGGCCCGCGCCGGAAGCGGCCCGTACCGTAGCCGAAGTGACCAACTTTCACATCAGTCTCGGCACCGAGGTGGCCGACGCCCTGCGCGACGGGCGTCCGGTCGTCGCCCTGGAGAGCACCATCGTCTCGCACGGCCTGCCCCGACCGGACAACCTTCGCGTCGCGCGACAGATCGAGCAGGCGGTCCGGGACGCGGGGGCCGTCCCGGCCACCATCGGCATGGTCGCCGGTGAGCTGATCGTGGGGCTGGACGACGCCCAGCTGACCCGGCTCGCCACGGTTGACGGGGTGAGCAAGCTCTCGGTGCGCGACCTCGCCGTGGCGGCGGCGACCGGCGCGGACGGGGCCACCACGGTGGCGGCGACCAGCGCGGTGGCCGCGGCGGCCGGGATCGGCGTCTTCGCCACCGGTGGGCTCGGCGGGGTGCACCGGGAGGCGGCGCAGACCTTCGACGAGTCCGCCGACCTGGTCACCCTCGCCCGGACCCCGATCGCGGTGGTCTGCGCCGGGGTGAAGTCGATCCTCGACGTGGGCGCCACCCTGGAGCGGCTGGAGACCCTCGGGGTGAGCGTGGTGGGCTACCGCACCCGCCGCTTCCCCGGCTTCTACCTCACCGACGCGGGCTTCGACCTGGACTGGTCGGTGGAGTCGCCGGAGCAGGCGGCCGACGTGCTGGCCGCCCGCCGGGAGCAGGGCGTGCACCACGGCGGGCTGATCGTGGCGAACCCGCTGCCGGTGGACGAGCAACTCGACCCGGCGCTGCACGACCGCACCCTGGCCGCGGGGCTGGCCCTGCTGGCCCGCGACGGGGTGACCGGCAAGGCGGTGACCCCGTTCCTGCTGGCCCACTTCCACTCCGCCACCGAGGGCGCCAGCCTGGCCGTGAACGTGCGGATCATCCTGCGCAACGCCGACCTGGCGGCGCGGATCGCGGTCGCCGCGGCGGCCCGCCGCGCCGCCCCCTCGGCATGAGCCCCGCACCCCGCATCGTCGTCGTCGGCGACGTGATCACCGACGTGCTCGCGGTGCTCTCCGGTCCCCTCGCCACCGGTTCGGACACCGCGGCCGGGATCCGCTTCAGCGGCGGCGGCCAGGCGGCCAACACCGCGGCCTGGCTCGCCGGCCAGGGGGCGGCCGTCACGCTGGTCGCCGCGGTCGGCGACGACGAGACCGGCCGCGAACGGGTCGCCGAACTGGAGCGGGTCGGGGTGACCTGCGCGGTGGAGCGCCACGAGGGCTACCCCACCGGCACGGTCATCGTGCTCACCCACGACGGGGAGCGCACCATGGTCAGCCAGCGCGGGGCGAACCTGCGGCTGACCGCCGGGCACGTCGACCGGACCGTCGCGGCGGCGCCCGACGCCGGGCACCTGCACCTGTCCGCGTACACCCTGCTGGACGTCGGGTCGCGCGGCGCGGGCCTGCGCGCGCTGGCCGCCGCCCGCGAGCGCGGGCTCACCACCAGCGTCGACGCGGCGTCCGCGGCCCCGTTGCGGCGGGTCGGCACGGCCTTCCTGACCTGGGTACGCGACGTCGACCTGCTGCTGGTCAACACGGACGAGGCGACGGTGCTGGCGGGCGGGCTCGACCCGGCGGCGCAGGCCCGGGCGCTGACCTCGGTGGCCCGGCGGGTGGTGGTGAAGCGGGGCGCGGCCGGCGCGGTCTGGGTGGACCGGACCGGGGTGGTCGAGACGGCCCCGGCGCCCGGGGTGGCCGTGGTCGACGTGACCGGGGCGGGCGACGCCTTCGCCGCCGGCCTGCTCACGGCGTGGCTCGAAGGCGCGAACCCCCGCGCGGCACTGACCCGCGCCGGCGACCTGGGCGCCCTGGCGGTCACGACGGTGGGCGCCCGCCCCCAACCCTGACGGTGGTCGCTCCGGGCGGGGTGCCGCCCGGGCCGGTCAGGGCTCGGCGTCGATGACCTTGTGCGGGCGCTCCTCGGCGGAGAGCGCCATGGGCGGGGTCTCGTCGCGGTGACGGTGTTGGAACTTTCCGGCCAACCGGTGCTCTTCCTTCGGCGGGCGGTCGTTGGCCAGCAGCACGGCCAGCCACGGGATGAGCGCCATCCCGAGAGCGCAGAGCGGCAGCCAGAGCCAGAGCAGCGGCGCCTTGACGCCGACCAGGACCGCACCGATCACCAGGCACGCGACCCGGATTCCCATCATCAGCACGTAGCGCTTCTGCCGGCTGGTGAGCTGGTCGTCCTGGCTGCGCGAGGCGTCGGTGATCAGGATCGGCTGGTACGCCTGACGCTTCACCACGGACCTCCTCGAGGGATTACGACTCATCCTGTCACCCCCGACGGTTGATCGGCGAAAATCGTGACAAGGCGGCGCGTGTTACGTGCGTGGTACGCTCCGCTCGTGGGCAACCGGTTCAGCTTCACCGACGAGGCGTTGGCCAACCTGCGGGTCTACGAAGTCACGCCCGGGGAAGTCTGGGAGGCCCTGCACAGCACGCGGCGGGTCATCCGGCACCTCGGGGACGACGTCATGGTGGTCTACGCGACCGACCACCGGGGGCGACGCCTCGCGGTGCTGCTGGCCGAGGCCGACGGCAGCGACAACGACTGGGACATCCTCTCCGCCCGCGAACTGAGCGACGTCGAAGCCAAGCGCTACGACGACGCGGTGCGGAGGTCACGCCGACGAGGAGGCGGTCACGATGCACCGTAACGAGGCAACCAAGCGGTTCCACGACGCCGGCGACGCGCTCGCCGACCTGATCGACGAGACCCAGCCCGCGGAACTGCCCACCCCCGACACCGACGTGCCGATGGTCAGCCGCTCGGTGCGCCTCCCGCTGGAGACCTACGAACGGGTCCGGGCGGCCGCCGAGACGCGCGGCATCGGGGTGACCACGCTCATGCGGCAGTGGATCGAGGCCGGCCTTGCCGATCTCGACGACTCGGCCACGGTCTCCCTGGCCGACGTGCGCCGGGCCCTGGCCGCGCTGTCCCGCCCCACCGCCGCCTGAGCCCTCACGTCTCCGGGCCGCCGCTCTCCGGCCCCGTGCGCCCGATCGGGGAGGCCGACATCTCCGGCGGGCGACCCCGGCTGCGCCACGCATCCGCCAGGGCCACCGCGGCCAGCACGGCGGCCACCACCCACAGGGCCCGCACGGCGGGACCGTGCGCCAGCAGCGGGACCAGCAGGAGCAGCACGCCCCCGCCGAGCACCCGGGGCAGCGAGATCCGGCCGAAGATCTCGTACTCGAAGCGGGCCCGGCCGGCCAGGAAGAGCAGCGGTCCACCCACCACGAAGAGCAGCAGGCTCGCGTCGGACCGGTGAAACGGCTCGGCGATGGCCACCTCGTAGCCGACCGCCGCGGTGAGCACGCCGAGCACGATGACCAGGTGGGTGATCGCGGCCGACGTGCCGAGCCGGCCCGGCGCGCGCGCCAGCCGCAGCGCCTCGCCCAGCAGGTGCCCGGCCCGGTGGAAGTAGATCCGCCAGAGCAGCGCGGTCGTGACGAAGGCGACCACGAAGGCGCCGGCGCCCTCGCCGGAGAACTCCTCGCCGCTGTAGGTCACCCCGATGACCAGGATCGACTCACCGAGCGCGATGAGGAAGATCTGCTGGTAGCGCTCGGCCAGGTGCTCGCCGGCGATCCGCCAGCCGAGGATCGGCGAGGAGCCGAGCCGCGGCAGCGGCCAGCCGGTGAACAGGGCGGCGTAGTCGACGGTCAGCGCCAGGGCCCAGAGCGGCAGGCGCAGGTCGTCGGGGCCCAGTGCGCCGGCCAGCCAGAGCGGCGCGGTCGCCCCCGCCCAGGCGGCCAGCCGGAGCGGGACCAGCCGCCGTGGATGGCCGTGCAGCGCGGCGGCGACCACCAGGGGCCGGCCGAGCATCACCGCCACGTAGGCGAGGGCGAACGGCAGCGCCCGCTCCTCCAGGGCCCGCGGCAGCGCCACCCCCATCACCAGGCTCGCGAACATGGTCCCGACCACCACGGTCTGGATGACGGTCCGCTCCGGCTCGTAGCGGCTGGTCACCCAGACGGTGATCGTCCAGACCAGCCACAACACCAGAAACAGCAGCACGGTACGGCCCACCGCGGCGGCCAGTGTCCACCCGGTGGCGGGCAGGCTGTTGATCAGCCGCTGGGAGACCCGGGTCAGCGCGAAGACGAAGACCAGGTCGAAGAAGAGTTCCAGGAAGGTGGCCCGCGCGGAACTCCTCGTCGGACGCAGCAGCGCCGCACCGCGTTCGTCCACCGTGTCACCCCCGTCCGCCGTCCTGGCCCCCAACGACGGGGCCGCCACGCCGGTTGCGTCTCCCCCGGCGGGTCACATCGGTGAGGCGGGGCGTTCCGGCGGGCGGCCCCGCGCCCGCAGCGCGTCCGCCACGGCCATCCCGGTGAGCACCGCCGTGACGCCGGCGGCGATGCCGAGCAGCGGCAACCGGGCCAGCAGCGGCACGCCGAGGACCAGGAGCAGCAGGCCGATCACGCGGGACCAGGAGACCCGGCCGAAGACCTCGTACTCGAAGCGGGCCCGGCCGACCACGAAGAGCGCCGGACCCCCGATGATGGCCGCCACCCGGACCCCGTCGGCGTGCCCGCCGGGCTCGGCGATGGCCAACTCGTAGCCGACCGCCGCGGTCACGATGCCGGCGATCATCGTGAGGTGGGTCCAGGTGGCCGACCGCCCCAACCGGGCCGGCTGCCGCGCCTCGGCCACCGCCTCGACCAGCACCGAACCGGCCCGGTGGAAGTAGATCCGCCAGAGCAGCACGGTGGTGGCGAAGGCGTCCATGAAGGCGATCCACCGCACCGCGGCGAAGTCGCTGCCGCTGAAGCCGAGGCCGGCCACGAAGATCATCTCGCCGAGCGCGATGATGACGAACTGCTGGTACCGCTCGGCCAGGTGCTCGCCCGTCACCGTCCAGTCCGTCGCCGCCGCCCGGCCCAGCCGGGGCACCGGCCAGCCGATCACCAGGCCCAGGTAGTCGACCGCCAGCGCCACCGCCCAGAGCAGCAACCGCCAGTCGCCCTCCGCCAGGCCACCGGCGAGCCACGCCACGGCGGAGACGGCTGACCAGATCAGGATCCGGTCGGACAGGTGCCGCTGCGGGTGCCGGCGCAGCGCCACGGTCAGGTAGAGCGAGCGGCCCACCTGGATGGAGACGTAGCCGGCGGCGAAGCTCAGCCCGTGCGCGCCGTACGCGTCCGGCACCGAGACGGCCATCACCAGGCTGCCGAACATGGACCAGACCATGACCGCCTGGATGGGTGGCTGTTCCGGGTCGTAGTGGCTGGTGGCCCATGCGGTCAGCGACCAGACCATCCAGATCGCGAGGAGCAGGAGCAGGGTCTGCGCCAGTTCCAGGGGGAGGCGGCCGCCGCCCGTCATCACGTCGTGGATCAGGCGCTGCGAGACCCGGGTGAACGCGAAGACGAACACGACGTCGAGGAAGAGCTCCAGGAAGGTCGCACGGTAGGGCCCGCCGCCGCCGCGCAGGAGTTCCGCCCCCCGCTCGTCCGTCATCACCCGCCCGTCGTCGCCACCTTGACGATCATGACAACGAGCCAGGGTGGACGGGGGTTGCGTCAGCCCTTGGCGGCCTTCGCCTCCGCCTTCATCCGCTGCTTGTACTCGCGGACCCGGCGCAGCGACTCGGGGTCGGTCACGTCGGCCACCGAGCGGTACGCGTCCGCGTCGCCGTAGCCGCCGGCCGCCTCGCGCCAGCCGTCCGGGGCGATCCCGAACCGCTTGCCGAGCAGGGCGACGAAGATCTGCGCCTTCTGGCGGCCGAAGCCGGGCAGCTCGCCGACCCGGCGCAGCAGTTCCCGGCCGTCGGCCGCCTCGGACCAGAGCCGGGCCGGGTCGCCGTCGTAGCGCTCGACCAGGGCCCGGCACACCTCCTGCACCCGGGCGGCCATGGCCTTGGGGAACCGGTGCAGGGCCGGCGGCCGGGCGAAGATCTCGACCAGCGCCTCGGGGGAGTATTCGGCCAGCTCCCGGGCGTCCGGCTCGTGGCCGAGCCGTTGCGCCAGCACGTAGGGAGAGGAGAACGCCTTCTCCATCGGCACCTGCTGGTCCAGCACCATGCCGAGGAGCAGCGCCAGCGGGCTGCGCGCCAGCAGCTCGTTGGCCTGCGGGTCGATGGGCAGCGAGAGCGTCATGCCCCCCATCCTGCCGCGCCCGCCGCCGCCCGTGTGCGCGACACGGCCCGGTGGACTGGGGTGGGGTCCACCGGGCCGTGCGGCCGCGATCGTCAGTTGACGACGAAGAGCAGCCGGTTCGGCGAGCCGGAGCCGGGGTTGGTCACCTTGCCGGTGGTGGCGTTGGTGGTCAGGTAGCTGGCCACCTGTGCCGGGCTGTACGACGGGTTGGCGCCGAGCACGAGCGCCGCCGCGCCGGCCACGTGAGGCGAGGCCATCGACGTGCCGCTCAGCGTGCTGCTGGCGGTGTCGCTGGTCCGGTACGCGGAGACGATGCTCGACCCGGGGGCGAAGATGTCCACGCAGGAGCCGTAGTTGGAGAAGGACGAGCGGGCGTCGCTGCTGGTGGTGGAGCCCACGGTGATCGCGGCCGGGCTCGTGGCCACCGGGAGCGCCCATCGACGGATGTTGCGGCAGATGCTAGCCATACACTGATGAACATGAAATAGATAACTGCCGATACCGTGAGTCGGCGGTATGGATGTCGCGGGTGCCCGCCGGGCGAGCACCCCGGGGAGGCAGGATGTCGACGTGGACCGTCACGACATGCTGCTCTCCCCCGCCGGGGTCGACGCGCTGCGCACCGCGCTGACCCGGGCGCGCTTCACCGCCAACGGCATCGCCGACCGGCTCGGGCCGCAGGCCACCGGCGGGGTGGCCCGCAACGACTTCCGCGCGGCGCTGCGCGCCACCGAGGACCGCGACGCCCTCGCCACGCTGATCCGGGTCTTCATCTGCGACCAGACCGAGGCGGAGCCGGTGGTGGCCGCCGCGCTCGCCCCGCTGACCGTCGAGGAGGCGCTCGCCGGAGGCCTCGTCGAGCGGCACGGCGACGGCCTGCGCGCCGGCGTCGACCTGGAGCCGTACGGGGACGAGTGGTGGGTGCTCGCCGACGTGCCGGCCAGCGCCCGGCCCGGCCGCCCGCTGCACGCCGAGCACGTGCTGGGCATCGGCGGGGCCACCCAGACGCTGATCGGCGCCACCGTGCGCCGGCCGGTGGAGACCGCGCTGGACCTGGGCACCGGCTCGGGCGTGCAGGCGCTGCACCTGTCCACCCACGCCCGCCGGGTGACCGCCACCGACGTCTCCGAGCGGGCACTGCGCTTCGCCGCCACCACCGCCGCCCTCAACGGGCAGGACTGGGAACTGCTCCGCGGCGACCTGGTCGCCCCGGTGGCCGGCCGCCGGTTCGACCTGGTGGTCAGCAACCCGCCGTTCGTGGTCGGGCCCGGCACCACCACGCACGTCTACCGCGACTCCGGCCGGGTCGGCGACGCGATCGGCGCCGAACTGGCCGCCGCCGCCCCGCACCTGCTCACCGAGGGCGGGACGATGCAGTACCTGGCCAACTGGGTGCACGTCACCGGCGAGGACTGGGCCGAGCGGGTGACCGGCTGGTTCGCCGGCACCGGGCTGGACGCCTGGGTGATCCAGCGCGAGGTGGCCGACCCGATGGCGTACGTCAACCTGTGGCTCACCGACGTCGGCGAGACGGCCGACCCGCAGCGAATGGCGGCCTGGCTGGACTGGTTCGACGCGCACAAGGTGGAGGCGATCGGCTTCGGCATCGTCTCGCTGCGCCGGGCCGGCCACGACGAGCCGATCGTCCGGGTGGAGGACCTGCGCCAGCGGGTCGAGCCGCCGCTGGGCGACCGGGTCGGCGAGTGGTTCGACCGGCAGGACTGGCTGCGCGCCCGGGACACCGACGGGCTGCTCGCCGCCCGCTACCGGGCCGCGGACGGGCTCCAGCTGCGCCAGGAGGCCACCATGGGCGAGGAGGGCTGGGCGGTGGACCGCCAGGTCCTCGCCATGCCGCACGGGCTGCGCTGGTCCGAGGAGATCGACCCGCTGGTGCTCGCCCTGGTCGGCGGCGCGGACGGCCGGCTGCCGCTGCGCGACCAGCTCGCCCTGCTCGCCGCCGCGCACGACGTCGCACCAGACGAGCTGGCCGAGGCGGCCGGGCCGATCGTGGCGCACCTGGTCGAGCGGGGCCTCGTCGAGCCGGTGGCGGACTGATGCGGGCGGTGGTGCAGACCGTCGGCCGGGCCGCCGTGACCGTCGACGGCGAGGTGGTCGGCGAGATCACCGACGGGCTGCTGGTGCTGCTCGGCGTGACCCACACCGACACCCCGCAGCTGGCGGCCACCATGGCCCGCAAGATCCACGAGCTGCGCATCCTGGACGACGAGAGGAGTGCCGCCGACACCGGCGCGCCCGTCCTGGTGGTCAGCCAGTTCACCCTCTACGGTGACGCCCGCAAGGGCAGAAGACCGAGCTGGACCGCCGCGGCCCCCGCCGAGCTGGCCGAGCCGCTGGTCGACGCCGTCGTGGAGGCACTCCGCGCCCGGGGCGCCAAGGTCGAGACCGGCCGCTTCCGCACCCACATGCTGGTCGAAAGCGTCAACGTCGGCCCCCGCACCCTCCTCCTCGACCTCTGACTGTGAGGCTGGCCTGGTCGGTCCGCGGGTGATGGGCTGATGGTCGGCAGCAGCGGACGTGACCCTTCCTCTGACTGGCTTCGTGCCTTTGGCGGGACTTGTCCGTCTGCTGCTGCCGGCGCCGGCCCGGCGGGAGACGTTTGGCCTGATCAGGAGCTTGACCGCCAGTAGCCGCTGGC